>DATKFL010000338.1:0-15423 GCA_035511355.1 Dongiaceae bacterium | reverse complement strand
CGTTCAGGTCCGACAGGAGGTTGAAGCAGGTCGGGCGGTTCGCGCCGAGGGTCTCGTTCGCCACCACCGTGATGCAGAGGGTGGACTGCGGAGCGACCTGCGGCGGACCGGTGTACAGCATCGCGTTGCTGCTCGTCATGGTGAACCCCGGGGGGCCCGCCAGGAGCGATCCGACCACGGCTGTGGCACCGGCCGCGATGTTGCCCACGACCACGGACGGCGAGGTGATGCAGGCCACGTCCGGATCGGACGAGGTCAGCACGACGGTCGCGTCGGTCAGCGCCACACCGTCGTTGCGGACGGTGACGCGGATCCGACCGGTCTCACCGGTGTCCGGGAACGGATCGTGGTCGCCATCGAGGTCGACGTAGTCGGCCGACAGGATGGTCAGGTTCGCCAGCGGAAGGTTCCGGCAGGAGACGGAGCCCTGGAAGTTGACCACGTCGTCCGGGATGCCGTCGCCGGCATCGTCGAACGTCCCGGTCGGGTCGCAGGCATCGCCGAGACCGTCACGATCGTTGTCACGCTGGCGGTTGGTGCCGGCCACGATCGCCGGGTTGGCCACCGTCGTGCAGTTGTCGTCCTGGTCGGAGTTGCCGTCGGCGTCGTAGTCGTCGTTCGTCGCCGAGCAGGAGCCGGTGTTGCTGAGGTAGAACTCGCAGACGTTGCCGAGGCCGTTGGCGTTGGCGCACACGGCCTGGTTGGTCTCCGGCACGGGGCACGAGATGCCCGAACCGCGGCAGACGTAGATCTCAGTCGCGCCGGTGCAGTCACCGTCGCAGACGTTCCCGAGACCGTCGATGTCGGAGTCGGTCTGGTTGTTCGGGCCCTGCAGCGGGCCGTTGTCGGAGACGACGCAGTTGTCGAGAGCGTCGACCACACCGTCACCGTCGCGGTCGATGTCGCGGTAGCAGTCGGCGTGGGTCACGCACGAGGCGCCCACGGCCGGCAGCGGAGACACGAAACCGCCGGTGTTCGCGCAGGTGCCGGCGTTGCACGACCGGATGCAGTCCTCGTCGACCGTGCAGGCGGCGCCCACGGCGGTCGTCGGGCGGGTGCAGGTGCCGCTGACGCAGTCGGCCGCGCCCGCGGAGGTCCCGAACGTCGTGCCCGAGGTCTTGAGCGTGTCGCAGAGGTCTCCGCGGCCGTCACCCTCGATGTCGGACTGGTTCGGGTTGCGGACGTCGGGGCAGTTGTCGAGCTCGTTCGGGAAGGTGTCGCCGTCGACGTCATCGAACTCGCAGGCATCGCCCACGCCGTCGGCGTTGGCATCGGCCTGGTCGTTGTTCGAGACGTTCGGGCAGTTGTCGCACAGGTCACCCAACCCGTCGCCATCGGCATCCGCCTGGCCCGGATCGTAGATCTGCGGGCACTTGTCGGAGGCATCCGGCACACCGTCACCGTCGACGTTGTTGAAGTTGTCCTCAGCGGCCTGGCCGTCGCGGTCACCATCGCACAGCGGATCGTGGTAGTAGACGGTGAACGTGCTGTCCGTGCCCGGCACGGTGAAGACGTGCGCGGCGTCGTTCGTGGTGGTCGAGAAGATGACCGAGCCGCGGAACAGACCCGGGCTGCCCGCCACCGCGTTCAGCGTGAACAGCTTCGAGTTCGGGTAGAAGACCTGCGTCCCCTGGTAGTCGACGACCACCGAGTCGGACTCGGTGGCAACCGACACGTTGACGCTCGGGTTGTCGGCGGTGCAGTTGCCGCCGCCGCCGCACTGCGCGTCGGTCGTGCAGGGGCCGCCCAGCGGGACGCCGCTGATGCACTTGGCGTCGTAGACCGTGATCTCGACCGCCTCGTCGCACTCGTACAGCGTGCTGCGGTCGGCCGTGATCGTGGCGCACTGTCCGCCCGACGGGTTGCCGAGGCTGTTGTAGCGCGAGCAGGCCGCCGGGTGGCCCATCGCGGCCTCGTCCTCGGGGTGCCACTCGAGCCACTCGAAGACCACGTCGTCGATCGACTTGCCGTAGTCGGTGTCGCCGGTCGCGCTCTCGATGGCCCAGAACCCGATCCCGATCTGCCAGCGGTTGCCGGCCTTCCCGGGGATGTTGAAGAAGTAGTTCTCGGTCGGCGCCGGGTCGAGCAAGCTGGCCCAGCCACCCTCGAAGTCGACGAGGCTGGCGTCCCAGTTGCGGACCGGACCGGCCACGGTGTTCGAAGCAGCGGTGCAGACACCACCCGCCGCGATGCACGGGTTGCTGACCGTCTGGTTCGCCGGGTCGCACGGCTGATCGTTCTGAACGCCGCCGCCGTCGCAGATCCCGGCGACCGGCGCGCCCGGCACCGGGTAGGCCAGGAAGTCGGGGTCGGCGGTCGGAATCGGCGAGCTGCTGTTCGGGTTGTTGTTGGCCGTGAAGCCGGAGAACCCGGTCTCGTCACCCGTGAAGTTCGTCGAAAGGTCCGGGTTCGTGAACGGACCGAAGGTGCGCTGGTGCGGGCCCGTGCTGCCCGGGTTGATGCCGGTGCCCGGGAAGTACTGGCCGGCGTCGCGGAACTGGCCGTACGTCCAACCGCCCGTCCGGCGGGTGTAGTACTGGTCCAGCTGCTCACCCAGCAGGCTGTTGACGTTGTCGCTGTCGGCGTTGTTGTCGATGTTGACGCCGCCGCCCGCGTACCCATCCAGGGTCTGGATGTTCTCGTTGAAGCCGAGGCGCTGGAACTCGACGGTGTACGCGAAGCCGCGTGCATCGTTGTTCTGGTTGACCTTGGCGAGGATCGGGGACTCGAGGACGTCCATGATCATCTCGACCTTCGGGGTCGTCTGGCTGTCGCGCGGCTGCGCGTGGTTGTCGCAGGCGGTCGCGACCGCCGACGGGGTGGCCGGATTGCCGTCACCCGCGTGCCAGATGCCGAACTTGCCGACGCCGGCGGCGCTCTGGAAGCCGCAGACCGGCCGGTTCACGAGGTACTCCCACACCGGCGTGGCGGGCAGGCTGCCCGGCAGGCTGGCGGGGTGACGGAACGCATTCCACCCACCGTTGTTGTTGTCGAAGTTCCACGGGATCCGGTGGAGCGGGTCGACCGGGTTGTTCGAGTTCAACACGCCCTTGTCGACCGCACCGTTCGGAATCAGGTCGCGCTCCGTGCCGGTGAAGGTGCCGCTCAGGTCGAGGTCTTCACCGAGCTCGTTGGTGAAGTGGGACGCCGGAGCGCCGGTGCCCGCGAACAGGCTGGAGAAGGTCACATCCTCGTCCGGCACGATGAAGGTCAGGAACGGATCGAGCGTGTCGGGCGGATCGATGACCAAGTTGCGGTTGAGGTCGCGCACTTCGCGGCCGCCGGTCGGGAAGTCCGTGGAGTAGTAGAACTCCTGGCGGTCCGAGTTGATGGCGTTCGTGAACGAGTACGACTGGCGGCCAATCTTCCGACCCTTCGACAGCGAGTCGAGGGTCAGGTTCATGGTCACCACGCGGTTGGCGACCGACAGGCCGTTCGCGATCGTCGGGTCGACAAAGACGTGGAAGAAGATGCCGTTCGTCCCGTTGCCCGGGAAGGTCCCGAAGTTCTTCGGCGAGTCGAGCACCCGGATGGCGGCGGCGCCCGGACCCGTCGGGGTCAGGGTGGCGACGACATCGGCGTACGTATCGACACGCGACCGGTTCTGCAGCGCGATGCCGTAGGTCACCACCTCACCGGCGTCGAGGTTGTCGTCGTTGTCGCAACCATTGCCGATGCTGGTCTGATCCTGGAACGCGTTGTTGTTGTTATCCGCGGTCAGGAAGTTGGCGTTGATCAGGTCGGGCGTGCAGGAGACCGCGGCGCGGGCCGTCACGGTGCGCTGCCCGGCGCGGTTGTAGGTCGCCACGATGGTGTAGCCCGTGTCGGCCTCGAGAATGCCGTTGCCGACCACGGCCGGACCGGCGAGCCGGATCGGGATGAGGGCCGACGTGAAGCGGCTGGCCGGCGTCCCCTGCGTGAAGTTGAAGTTCGCCTCGGAGTCGACCACCACACCGCTGGCATCCAGGACCTGGAAGGTCGTGGACGACTTGATGTTGGCGGTCGAACCGCTGCCCGTGATGTCGAGAATGTCCAGGGTCGCGTTCGAAGCGCAACCGTAGCGGTTGGCGCTGAACGAGATCTGGCTCGACGGGTACGAGATGGCGCTGGCCTCGGCGTTGAACACCGGGCCCGAGACCACCAGGGCGTACGGCTGACCCGGCTGGTCGAGGAGGCCGTTGGCGTTCAGGTCCTCTCCCGCGTCCAGACGGCTGTTGCCGTTCGCGTCCTCGTTGACCGCGCCGTTGATGACCAGCGGAATCTGCGCCGCCTGCGCCGGACCGCGGCCACGCTGGACGGTGACCGTCCAGCGGCCGAGGAACAGCGTCGAGTCGTTGTAGTCGCCGTCGAAGTTCGAGTCGCCGACCAGGTGCACCGCCTCGATCGGATTGCGGAAGTCGTGAACCTCGGGGTTCGCTCCCCGGGCGCGCGACCACTGGTCGAAGGTGGCGTTGTTCCGGCCGCCGTCATAGTTGTTGCCGTCGTAGATGACGTTGTCCGTCGCCGCACCCGCCGGGCAGGCGGTGCCGTCCGGCTTGGTGTCGGTGGAGGCCAGGCAGTTATCCGGGCCCGGGCTCGTGACGATGAGGTCGAGGTCGTTGATCAGCGGTCCGCCAGCGCCGGCCGGCGAGGGCAGGTCGGGCCAGGCCAGGGCGATGCGCAGCTGACCATGCCGCACCACAACGGCGCCGGCATTGGTCGTGAACAGGTCCTGGGCCGCCAGACGGAAGGTGTGGGTCACCGAGGTCTGGGTCGTGTTGTTGATCAGCGGCTCCGCCGTCGCAATCCGGTCGTACGCGAGCAGACCGGCAGCCGGGTATTCAACCGGCAGCAGGGAGACGGGGTGGAGCACGAAGTTGTCGGGCCAGTTCGACAGGGGCAGCACGTCGGTCAGGACCGCGCGGCCGTAACCCTGCTCGCTGTTCCCCATGATGCCGACGTTGACCGAGCCGAGGACGCCGTTCACCGTGCCCAGGTTCAGGGCGCGGGTGCGGCGCAGGTCGCGCTCGTTCAGGTCCTGGTTCTGCGTCCCGATGCCGCCCTCGTTGAAGTCGGCCGAGGCCGCCAGGGCCGCCTTGACGAAGGCGCCCGAGATGTTGGCGATCCGGTCGGTGTCGGCGCGGCTGCCGGTCGGGAAGAAGCCCTGGGCGAAGTAGTCACGGATGATCGCGCCCGCTCCCGTCATGTAGGCGGCGGCGTACGACGTACCGAAGTTCGACTCGTCGAGCTGGGCATCGATCGGCGCGAGGTTGTCGTTGTCATTCGAACGGAAGACCGCGACCGCCGAGGTGTACGGCGTCCCCGTGAAGTCGAACTGCGGCGCGGTGACGATGGGCGCCATGCGCAGCGACTGGGGCGTTGCGGGGCCGCGCGAGGTGTAAGCCGCCAGCGCGCCTTCGCAGTCCGTCCCGCCGAAGAACGTGGAGCAGTCAGCCGTCGAACCGCCGACCGAGACCAGGTTCTTGGCGGTCGAGGGCGAGGCGGTCTGGATCGGACGCTGCGTGTTCGGGTCCTCGTCGAGGAGGCTGCCGTTGAACAGGTCCGGGATCTGCGGAACCGCCAGACCGAGGCGGTTCGTGCCGATGAGCGCGCCGTTGTTGCCGACCGGCGAGAACACCATGAAGTCCCGGTTGTTGTACAGGAAGGTGTCGATCTGGTTCGACTCCGCCGTGTACGTCCCGTTGTCGCTCAGGAACTGGTTCGTCCCGAAGTTGCTCGGAGCGCCGAAGGGCAGCACCGCGAGGTGGGTCTCCGTGCCGCCGCCGACACCGACCGTGGCGCACGTGCCGGCGCCCGGGGGAGTGATCGGGCAGATGGCGGCGTTCAGGCGGTCGGAGATGAGACCCGGCGACACGTTGCCGCCGCGCTCGACGAGCGAGTTCAGGGTGCAGACCGACGTGGTGGCCGCGTCCTCCATGAGGATGCGCGATCCGCGGGCGATACCGTCGAGGTTCTCGCTGCGCGGCTGCGACGATCCGCCGTAGCCCGCGCGGGACACGAAGAAGCCGAGCTGGCTCGAGTAGGCGCCGATGGCCGCAGCGACGACGTTGCCGTGCGTGCCGCCGCCGGACAGCTGCGCGTCACAGGACGTTCCGGAGTCGCCGGCGTTCTGGATGGCGTGCACCTTCCGGTGGGTCGGGCCGATCGGCGCGGTGATCGGGATCGAGACCTGGGTCGCCGTCTGCGAGAAGTTCGGAGTGTCGACGCTGATGCCGTTGTCGACGATGGTCACGATCTGGGGCGGCACGGCGTCGCTGCCGTTGTTGATGCGGCGACCGTCCGCGTTGGTGTCGATACCGCCGCCGTCCACGCCGACCATGTCGAACGGACGGAGGAAGTTGGCATCCTCGGCCGACCCGGCCTGGATCGTCGGGACGTTTTCGGCGTTCGACAGCATGTGGTCGAAGTCCTGCTCGACGCGGAGAACGTCATCGCGGCGGGCAATCTTGTCGACCTGGCCGTAGTGCACCTGCATGTGCAGCGTGCCGCCGAAGAGGTTCTCGGTGACGTTGCTCACGCCCTGCATCGCGCTGATCGAGCGAGCCGCCTCGGAGGTCGAGCTGCCCGGCACCAGCGTCACCCAGACGCGGAGGTTCGGGTCGGTGGCGCGCGCGCGCATGATCTCAGGCCGCGCGCCCAGCGTGGCCGAGACCTTCATCGCCGGCTCCATCGGCCGCATCCGGTCGATGTCCGGGTTCTGCCGCAGGAGGTGCATGTTCTTCGCTTCGACCTTCACGAGGAACGTCGAGCGCGGCATCGCGTAGAGCACGGTCGCCTGCTCGCCCAGGGTGCGCATGGCGGCATCCGGGTTCGAGGTCATGGCGGCCTGGCTCAGGCGCACGAAGTTGAGCCCCGGGCGCAGGTGCCCGTGCTCGACCTTGGTCATCTCGTTCTGCCCCCAGCGGAGGCCCGGCTTCAGCGACGCGGTCACGTCGTCGGCCTCGGCATTCCATTCCACGTCACCCAGGGTCGGGGACGCGAGCATGTCGGCGGCGCGATCGGCGCTCACCTGCCGGGGCGAGATCACGCCACCGAACGGCGAGAATTCCGCCGGCGGATACGTGGCCTCGAGGCCGCTCTGGCCCGAGATGTAGCGGGCCTCGGCTTTGAGGAGCGCCTGCTCGTACTGGCTATCTTCTCCCCCAATATCGACGATCTGGGCCTTGCCGGCCCAGAGCATCATCGCGGGAGCAGCCAGAAGCAGGGTGAGGCCGAAGGCAACCAAAAATCGATTGCGCTTCGCTCCAGGCGCGAAGAGTGCGTTCATACTTGTCCTCCTCGGTGGGCAGGAACTTGGTTGTGTTGGATGCGAGAGAATTTTTATCCCCGACGTATGCCGGAACCCCTTGCATCGGAAGGAGTTCCGTTCTTGTTCCGGTGGCTATACCTCGAGCTAAGAGCAAAACGGCGCGGCAAAAGTGGCGGGTCCGGCGATGGTGGTCCGCCTTGCCGTGCGCTCATATACTGTCAAGGCTCTGGGCTGTCAAGAAAAAGTTGTTCTCGCATCCGCGGCGCCACGACGGACCGATTCCGTCATTGACTCGCTTCCCCGCTCACCTCTAGAATGGCCGTCCGCCGCGTCCTTCCCCGGGCGCGGAGGGACGCGGGCGTCGGTCCCCCTGGGAGTCGCCGTGAAAGATATCGCGTGCAGGATGTCCCGGGTCACCCGACGATTCCACAGCGGTCGTGATCCAGCCCCGATATGCTTATATGCCATTGGAGAGCGCCCAAGCCGGCTTCCGGCCGGCCAGGCCGACCTGCCCGGAGCGCCGGCTTGAACTCCCCCCCCGAATCGCGCCTCCGATCGATACTCTCCGGCATCGGTCCGTCGATTGTCGCCTTTTCCGGGGGGGTCGACAGCACCTATTTGTTGTATGCGGCGCACACCGTCCTGGGCGGCGAGGTCCTCGCGGTCACCGCGGTCTCCCCGTCCCTCGCCGAGGCCGAACGACAGGAGACGGTCGACCTGGCGCGCCGCATCGGTGCCGCGCACCGGCTGGTCACCACCGACGAGATGGACGAGCCGGGGTATGTGGCGAACGACGGGCGCCGTTGCTACTTCTGCAAACGCGCGCTCTTCCACGCCCTGCGCACGCTCGAAGGCGTGGCGCCGGGGCGCGCGATTCTCTACGGGGCCATTCCGGAGGACTTCGCCGATGACCGGCCCGGGCTGAGGGCCGCCGCAGAGGCCGGGGTCCGGGCACCTCTGGTCGAAGCCGGTCTCACGAAGCCGGCGATTCGCGATCTCGCCCGTCGAGCCGGGCTGGCGAACTGGGACAAGCCGGCGATGGCCTGTCTGGCCTCGCGCCTGCCGCGGTCGACGCCAGTCACCGAGGCGGCGCTCCGACAGATCGACCGAGCGGAACAGGCGATCCGCGGGCTGGGGTATCGTCAGGTCCGCGTCCGCCATCATGGTCCCCTGGCGCGTGTCGAGCTCGACCCGGCCGACCTGCCGCGCGCGCTTTCCGGGGTGGCGCGGTCGGCCATCGACCTGGCCGCCCGCGACGCCGGGTATCTCGACGTGGAGATCGATCCGCGCGGCTATCGCACCGGCGGCCAGCCGGCCTCGGGCAGCGGGAGCCGCTGACCGGTCCGGTCCCCCGAGTTCGGTGCCCGGGGAGGTCCTCCATGGGAGTCCTTGATCTTCTGGCGAGGCGTCCCGACCGCCACCCCGGGTTCTCCGCCGAACCGGTCCCGGACGACGTACGGCGGAGGCTCGAGAGCGCGGCCCGCAGGCTCCCGTACGGAACCCCGGCCCCGGTCGTGCAGGTGCGCGCCATGGCTGCGGAGCGACATCCGCGGCACGGAATCGCCGGAGCCCCTGCGGTCTTCGAACTCACCCCCGCGCCTCTCTCGGACGACCTTGGGGCCTGCTTTCTGGCGGCCGCGCAAATAACCCTCGCAGCGGAAGAGCTCGGTCTCGCGGCCTGCCTCCTTCCGGAGGCAGGCGACACGCCGCGTGCCGTGCGCCTGGCGATCGGCCATCCCCTCTCCGCGGGCGCGATCACGGCCGACCGAACCGGAGCCGCGCTTCCCGACTTGAGCCACGCCGATTGCGCCGATGCGCACCCGGAGGCGCTCGCCGAGGAGGGTGTCGGCGACCACTCCGGCGTGCTGCTGTCGTTTCTCGAGATCGCCTCCGCGTCGGCGGCGGCCGAGGACCTGGACCGGCTCCTCGCTGCGATCGCTGCCGAGCTGGCGCGCCTGTTTCCCGTGGACCGCGCCGACATCGGCCTGGTCGACGAATCCTCGATTACCGCGGTGACCGTGACCGGTCGCAGCGCGGAGAACCGGGGCCGGATCGCCGGCCGCTTCGTGTGCGACGAAAGCCATCACCTCGGGTATGTCACCAGCCGCAGCGAGCCGCTCTGGCGCAACGACGTCGCCAACGAACTGAGATTCCGCGAAACCCTGCCGCGCGCCGGCGCGCAGAGCGACATGACGATCCCGTTGCGATCCCGCGGCCGGGTGATCGGCGCTCTCCGGGTCGCGAGCCGCCGACGGCATGCCTATGAGCCGGAGGAGTTCGATCTTTTCCAGCGGCTGGCCGACCTGCTCGCGGTCGCCGTCGAGAACCAGCGGCTGCTCGAAACCACCCGCCGGATGGCGGAGGTCGACGGTCTGACCGGGGCCTGCAACCACCGGCACTTCAGCGTCCTGCTGGCCAAGGAGGCCGCCCGCGCGGTCACCACCGGCCTGCCGGTGGCGCTCGTCATGGTCGACATCGACCATTTCAAGCGCGTCAATGACACCTATGGCCATCCGGCCGGCGACGCCGCGCTGCGGCACGTCGTCGGGCTCCTGGTGCGGCGGGTCCGGCGGTCGGATGTGGTGGCGCGTTACGGCGGCGAGGAGTTCGCCGTGCTCCTGCCCGGATCGGACGCTCCGGCGGCGGCCCGTCTCGCCGAGGGCCTGCGCGCCGACATCGCCGGAGCCCCGTTGCAGATCGAGGCAGCCGGTCCCGCCCTGACCCTCACCGCCTCGTTCGGGGTCGCCGCCATCCCGGCGAGCGCGTCGGACGGCCGCGGGCTTCTCGAGGCCGCCGATCGGGCCTTGTATCGCGCGAAGGAAGGCGGGCGGGACCGGGTCGCCGAGGCCCCGCCGGCGGGGGCGGCACAGGGGCGATGATCGGACGTGGCCGGTGCGGCGGGAGGTGCCGCTTCAGGAACTGCGGAACAGCCGCTCCTGTTCCGGACCCCCGGGCCGGCCGGGCTGCAGGTGCTCGAGCGCTCGGCGGGTGATCCGCCGGCCGCGCGCCGTCCGGTCGAGAAAACCGATCTGCATCAGGTACGGCTCGTAGATTTCCTCGAGTGTGTCCGGCTCCTCGCCGATGGCGGCGGACAGGGTCGACAGACCGACCGGTCCGCCGTCGAACTTCTCGTGGATGGTCATCAGGATTTTCCGGTCGAGGCGATCGAGACCGAAGCGATCCACCTCGAGGCGCTCGAGATGGCGATCGGCCACCGGGCCATCGATCGTCGGGGACTGTTCCACCTGCGCGAAATCGCGCACCCGGCGCAGGAGCCGGTTGGCGATCCGCGGGGTGCCGCGCGCCCGGCGGGCGATCGCCGCGGCGCCCTCTTCGTCCACCGGGGCGGCGAGCAGTCCGGCCGAGCGACGGACGATGCGCACCAGGTCCTCGACGGGATAGAAGTCGAGGTGGTGGACGATACCGAAGCGATCGCGGAGCGGCCCGGTAATCAGGCCGATGCGCGTGGTCGCGCCGATCAGGGTAAAGCGCGGGAGATCGATCTTCACCGTGCGCGCCCCCGGGCCCTGGCCGATGACGATGTCGAGACGGAAGTCCTCCATCGCCTGGTACAGGATCTCCTCGAGGGCCGGATGGAGCCGGTGGATCTCGTCGATGAACAGGATCCCCGCCCCCTCGAGATTGGTCAGGATGGCGGCCAGGTCGCCGGCACGCTCGAGCGCCGGTCCCGAGGTGGACCGCAGGACCATCCCCATTTCCCCCGCGAGGATGTGCGCCACCGTCGTCTTGCCCAGACCCGGCGGGCCATACAGGAGAACGTGGTCGAGCGGCTCGCCGCGCTCGCGCGCCGCGCGGATGAAGACGGTGAGGTTCGCCTTCATGCGCTCCTGGCCGATGTACTCGCCGAGGCTGCGCGGCCGGAGGGCGGCCTCGGCGGCCCGCTCATCGCGCCCGCCGCTCGGGTCGAGGAGCGCCTCGCCCGCCGTCGGGGCCGGCCCGGCGATCGGGGCGGGCGCGTCGGCCAGGGGCGCGGCAACAGGATCCGGCGTTGTCGGCGCTTTGGTGCCGCGTCGAGGCCGCCCGGTTCGCTCGGGTCCTTCCGTCCGACCGCCCATCGCCACCCCCGGTACCGCCGATCGCGACGGCGCCGAGAAAGCGCGTCGCCAGGCGGGCTTCAGCGCGCGAGCGATCGGAGCGCCTGCCTGAAGAGCGCCTCGAATCCGACCGACGGGACGCCCGCCTCCTGTCCGTCGATCGCGGCGGCCACCGCGTCTTCGGCGGCGCGGGCATTGTAGCCGAGGTTGACGAGCGCCGAGACGAGGTCGTCCTGCATCCGCGCGGGGCCTTTCGCCGGCAGCGCGGCGCCGCGGGCCAGGGCTTCGATCCGATCGGCGATCTCGAGAGCGATCCGCTCGGCGGTCTTGCGCCCGATCCCCGGCACGGTCGCCAGGCGGCGCACGTCCCGGGCACGCACCGCCCCGATGAGCGCTTCGGCCCCGAGACCCGAGAGAAGGGCCACGGCCGTCTTGGGGCCGACCCCGCTCACCCCAATCAGGCGCTGGAAGAGGGCCTTCTCGAGTCGGGTCGCGAACCCGAAGAGCGCCAGCGCCTCCTCACGCACATGCGTGTGCACGTGCAGCGCCACCGACGCCCCCGCCTCCCCGAGCGTGGCGTAGGTCGAGAGCGGGATGGTCAGCTCGTATCCCACCCCGCCCGCCTCGATCACGACGCTGCCGGGTGCCTTGTCCAGAACCGTGCCGCGCAGATGGGCAATCATCGGCTCAACGATACCCTGTCGGCGGAGCGCCGCCCTCGATCTCCTGACGCAGCCGGAGAGAATCGGGCTGACGGGGGTCGATCGCCAGCGCCTTGTCGACTTCCGCCAGCGCCTCCTCGTCGCGTCCGCTCACGTGCAGGACGAAGGCGAGCGCGTTGTGGATCGTCGGAGCCTTCTGACCCTGCTTCTCCGCCTCGTCGACACGCGTGCGCGCCCGGTCGAGGTCGTGATCGAGCCCGAGGGCCACGACGAGGTTGGTGCGCGCCTCGACGTTGCGTGGATCGCGCTCGAGCGCACGGTCGAGGAGGGCGACCGCCTCCGAGGCCCTCCCTTCCTGCAGGTACAGGCCGCCGAGATTGGCCATCAGGCCGACCAGATCGGGGGCCGCCTCCAGCCCCAGACGGAACTCGATTTCGGCGCCATGCAGGTCGCCCTTCCTCTTGAGCACGAGGCCCAGCCAGTTGTGCAGCATGCCGGCGTGCGGCGCGAGGCGAATCGCGGCGCGCAGGCGGCTCTCCATCTCGACCGCCCGCCCCTGCGCATCGAGGAGCGTGAACAACTCCTGAAACGCCGCGATCGACGCCGGCGACGCCTTGAGGGCGCCTTCGAGCGAGCGCTCCGCCTCGGCGGCGCCCCCGGACGCCGACTGGACGATCGCGAGGGCGACGAGACGCCCTTCCTCGAACGAAGCCTCCGCGGGCCCGCGCAGCCCCGCGAAATAGGCCACCCCGTCGGCGGGCCGCCCCATCCGGACGTACAACCCGGCCATCTTCTGGAGGCGGGCCGGCGCATACACCGGATCGGCGGCCACCAGACCGCGCAGGATCTCGAGCGCCTTCTCCGGCTCCCCCTTCATTTCGTGGACCACCGCCATGCCGGTGAGGGCCTCGGGAGCGCGCGGGTCGATCGCGAGCGCCTTGTTGAACTCCGCCTCAGCGAGATCGATTCGCCCCTTCGCCAGGTGCACCGCCGCCAGATTGGTGTGATAGAGGAGAGTCGGAACCCCGCCGGGATTGTCCTGCGGGGCGTCGCCTGCCGGCGCCCCGGGAGCCGCCTCCACTCCACCGGAAAGAGTCGTGGCGCCGGAGGAGCCGGACGTGCTTTGGGTGTCCGAGCCGCCGATATACCCGAGCGATCGCAACTGGTCGACGATTTCGTCCTCGGCGCCGGAGGCCATCGCCTCCGCGGCGCGGCGGGTTTCAGCCTGGCCCGCCTCGCTGCTCCCAAGACCTTCGAACGACGGCACGCGCTGAACCGGGTGCGCCGTCAGGAAGTCGGGCGCGAGGGCCCGCTCGAGCACTTTCCCCGGCATGTCGTCGGCGGCCGGAAGCCCCACGAGGTACAGGAGCGTCGGCGCGATGTCATAGAGGGTGACCGTCGGAACCTCGCCGTGACCGATCGCGGGGCCGGCGGCGGCGAAGATGCCGAGGAGATCGTGCCAGAGGCCGGGCTTCCCTTCGATGAACGGTTTCACGTCGTCCGGCCGGCCGTCGCCGCTCGCGAACCCGTGGTCCGAAAGCACCACCACCGTGGCGCCGGGGGCGGCCGCGATCAGCTCCCCGAGGATTTCGTCCGAGAAGCGATAGAACTCGTCGACGACGCGATGGAACCTCCTGTAGTCGCCGTCGGAACAGAGCGCCGCGCGCGGCGGCGCGCAGTGGGCGAACCGATGATTCACCTCGTCAATCCCCTGGAAGTAGACGGCGAACAACTGCGCCCGCGGGTCGCCCTGGCGCAGGAGATCAAGGGCGACCTGCCGGTAGGTCTCGGTGGCCGCGAGGACCCGGACGAAGACGTCGATCGACTGTTGCGTCTCGGTCGGCGGAGCGTCGGGTCCGGCGCGCCGCGCCGCGGCGAATTCGGCCTCGTCCACGTCGAGGAAGCGCCGCACCCGGCGCCAGTCGATGGCCGATTCCGGCACCTTGAGCCGTTCCACGGTGGCCGCGTACGCCGGCGGGAAGACCGCGCCGGAGCGCGCTTGATCGGAGGCCATGTTGAAGGTGCTGTAGGCCACTCGATCCGAGATCAGATGGCCGCGCACCGGTTCGGCCGGCCAGGTGGCCCACCAGGCGATGACGTCGACCGGGATCCCGGCTTCGGTGAGGATGTTCCAGAAGGCTCGCGCACGTCGGAAGGTGGAGTTGATCGGCACGCGGCGGCCGCTCTGCGGGTCGAGCACGAGGAAGTCGTTGATGCCGTGTCGATCGGGAGACTTCCCGGTCGCCACCGTCGTCCACAGAAGCGGCGACAGGGTCGGCACGCTCGAACGCAGCCTCGCCCAGACTCCTTCGCGCCGCAGGCGCGCGATGTTCGGCAACTCGCCTGCCCGGATCAGAGGATCGATGACGTCCCAGTCGGCGCCGTCCCAGCCGACGAGAATGACCTTCAGCCCTGTCTCGACGCGGCGTCCGTAAACGGCCTCGCGGGCGAAGGAGGCCCGGACGGCCGCCGACACGTCGGGGCTCCCCAGCCGTACCGTCACTTCCGCCTCGGGGAAACGATCGCGCAGCCTCTCGACCAGTCGCGACTCGAGCGTGTCACGGGCCGCTCCCGAGGCGAGTTCCTGGGTTCCGACGACGGCGGCCATTTCGCGAAGCGCCGACTCCGAAATCGTCGTGAGCGCGCCAGTCACGTCCCCGGCGGCCTCCCCCGCGAGCGCGAGCAGATCGGAGGGTCGCGGCCGCACGCCAACCGAATACGGCAGATCGATGGTCGCGCCCTCGCGCGACGGTGCCGCCACCTTTCCGGCGACGGAGATCACGCCCCCGGGAAACCGCTCGACCCGCTGAAGCCCCGGGATTCGGAACACGAGGCCGGGGTCGACGCGGGTGGCGGTTCCCCCGCCCCGCCAGGATCGGATCCCCGTGGCCCCGGCCGGAAGGTAGACGGTGAACAGGAGACCCAGGCCGACCACGGTAGCGAGGACGGCGAAGAGCCATCGGCGAAGCGTCGACCGCGTGGCGGCCTCCACGGTGGGGGAAGAGGCCGGCGGAGGTGTCTTTCTACCGCGCCGCATGCTGCACCGCATTCGCAAGCGCGCGGCCGAGATGCGCATGACAGATGGCGACCGCGAGCGCGTCGGAGGCGTCGAGCGGCAGCGAGCGCTCCGGGTAGCCAAGCAGAAGCGACACCATCCGCCTCACCTGTTGCTTCTCGGCGGCGCCGTAGCCGGTCACGGTCTTCTTCACCTGACGGGGGGCATACTCGTGAACCGGAATGCCGGCGCGCAGGAGGGGCAGGAGCATGGCACCTCTCACATGGCCGAGATGGAGGGCGACTCGACTGTTCCGCGCCACGAACAGGTCTTCGGCAGCGACCGCATCCGGTCGAGAGCGAGCCATCAGGTTCTCGACCGCAGAAGCCAGGTGGGGCAACCGTTCAAGCAGCGGCAAGCCGGAAGGAGGTCTCAGCAATCCCTGATCGACGCACCGAAGCG
>DATKFL010000337.1:0-9165 GCA_035511355.1 Dongiaceae bacterium | reverse complement strand
GGTCGGACATCCTGATGTTCTGCCGCTCCGAGGAACGGATCCGCCAGGCGCACGCGGCGCTCCGGCGCGGGGCCCTGGCGGGCGTCATTCCCGCGGCGCGCCTCAGGGAGTCGTACCGGCGGATCGCGGCGGTGCGCCGGCGCTACATCGGCGGCCGGCGACGCACGCGCTACTCCCCCGGGGTGCTCGCCCGGGCGCGCGAGGTGTTCGCGTCGCTCGCGCCGCAGCCGGCGGCCGGCGTCGACCCGACCGCGCGCGACTGACCCGCAGGCCGGCGGCGGCGCGGACCCCTCAGGCCAGCTCGCGCCCGCTCAGCCGCTTGTAGATCTCGCGATAGCGCTTCGCGGTCCCCTCGACGATCTCCTGCGGCAGCGGCGGCGCCGGCGGGTTCTTGTCCCAGCGGATCGACTCGAGGTAGTCACGCACGTACTGCTTGTCGAAGGAGGGCTGCGCCCCGCCCGGCTTGTACGAATCCGCCGGCCAGAAGCGCGATGAATCGGGCGTCAGCACCTCGTCCGCCAGCACCAGCCCCTGCGCGTCGCGACCGAACTCGAACTTGGTGTCGGCGATCAGGATTCCGAGCTTCTCGGCGTGCCGGAAGGCGCCGGTGTAGACCTTGAGCGTCAGGTCGCGCACCGCCTCGGCGGTCTCGCGACCGATCATCGTGACCACCTTGTCATACGAGATGTTCTCGTCGTGCCCGGTGACCGCCTTGGTGGACGGCGTGAAAATCGGCTCCGGCAGCCGGTCGGACTCGCGCAGCCCCTTCGGGAGCGGCACGCCGCAGACGGCGCCGGTCTTGAGGTACTCCTTGTACCCCGAGCCCGACAGGTAGCCGCGCGCCACGCACTCGATCGGCAGCATGTCGAGCTTCTCGACCAGGACCGCCCGGCCCCGGAGCGCCGCGGCATGCTCCCGGAGCGCCGCCGGGAAGCGATCGGCGTCGCTCTCGCGCACGTGGTTGCGGACGATGCCCTTGAGATGGTCGAACCAGAAGAGCGAGATCTGGTTCAGCACCTTCCCCTTGTCGGGGATTCCGGTCGGCAGGATGTGGTCGAAGGCGGAAATCCGGTCGGTGGCGACGATGAGAAGCGCGTCGCCGACCTCGTAGAGGTCGCGCACCTTGCCCCGGTTCAGGAGTTTCACGCCGGCGAGGTTCGACTGCAGAAGGGTCGCGGTCATCGGTCAGGCTCCCTGTGGAATTCGGTGACGACGAGAGGCGGAATCGTAGGCGGGCGCCCGCGCTCCTGTCAATCCGTGCATTGACCGCGCGCGCGAACCGTCCCATCATGGCGCATGGTTTCGCGCCGCCCGCCGCCGCGCGCCGCCGCTCTCGTGGCGGCGCTCGCTCTCGCCCTCGCCGCCGCTCCTCGATCCGCGCAGGCCGAAACCTCCGGGCTGCACGGCCGGGTGATCGACGCCCGCGGCCGGCCGCTCCCCGGGGTCGACCTGACGCTCCGGCCGACGCGCGGCGGCAGCGCGCGCGCCGTGACCGACGCGCTCGGCGAGTACCGATTCGTCGGCCAGCGCCCGGGCATCACCTGCGCGCTCGAAGCGGCGTCCGACGGGTACCGCGCGGTGATCTACGAAGGGATCCGCCTCGAGGGCGGCCGGGTGCGCACATTCGACGTGCGCCTGAAGCGCCCCGGCGATCGCGACGTGGTGTTCCTCCTGAGCCGCGACCCGTACCCCTTCGACGAGCTGCTGCGCAGTCTCCTCGAGACCCTCGAGGCGCCGGTACGCACCCTCGACCTCGACACGCTCGCCGATCCGGAGGAGGCGGTGCGCCAGGTCCGCGCCGAGCGGCCGAACCTGATCCTCGGCACCGGGCTCAAGACCGCCCGGATCGTGCGCCGCGAGATCCGCGAGATCCCCGCGATCCTGACGCTTCTCGGCGACCCGCGCCGCTACGACCTGGAGGCCGAGAACCTGTCGTACGTGGCGGTGAACCCGACGCCCGAGGATCTGGTGGCGCGGATCCGCGCCTTCCTTCCCGACGCGCACCGGCTCGGCCTGCTGTACGACGCGCGCGCCTCGGCGCGGGTCGCGCGCGACCTCGCGCACGCGGCCAAGAAGGCCGGGCTCGAGGTCGTCCTGAGACCCTGCTACGCGGTGCACGGACTCGACGCGGCGCTCGCGACCCTCGACGGGCAGATCGACGTCCTGGCGGTGCCGTTCGACCCGGTGTCGATGGATCCGGAGGCGGTCGACGCCGTCACCCGCTGGGCCCTGACGCACCGCGTGCCGCTCGCCGCCCCGGCGCCCGACTGGGTGCGGCGCGGCGCGCTGTTCTCGTACGGCGCGACCTCCGAGACCATCGGCCGCGCGGTGTCGTCCCTCGCCATGCAGATTCTGGGCGCCCCGCCGTCGCCGGGCGAGACCGGGCCCCGCGCGCCGGCGGCGGCCTTCCTGGCCTTCAACCAGACGACCGCGCTCGCGCTCGGCGTGGACGTTCCCGCCGGGCTCACGGTGGACGCGACCTACTGAGCCGCGACCGCGCGCCGCGCTCCCGAGGCAGTTCCGGCACTCCCCCGGCGCGATGGACAGGCGGGGAAGCGTTCCGCTAGAATTCGCCGATTTTTCTTCCGGCCGGAGATCATCGACGCGTGCTGGAGTTCATTCCGCTTCCAGGTCTCTGGCTGCTGTTCCTCCTGCTCGGCCTGATCCCGGCGGGCCGATCGCTTCTTCCCCGGCAGATCGCGGTCCTCCTGGCGTCGCTCGGCATCCTGTTCGCGGCGACCGGCTGGCAGACCTGCGCCTTCTACACCGCCCTCGGCCTGATCGCGGTCGGCGCCGGCGAGTGGCTGCAGCGGGCCCGCGAAGGGGCGCTGCGGCGGACCGTGTTCGCGCTCTCAGTCGGCGGAATGGTCGGCGTCCTGGTCGTCTATCTCGCGTTCCGCAGCTACGTGCAGAAGTATTTCGTCGGCCTGCCGAGTCTCTCCTACCTGGCGTTCCGCGGCATCGCGCTCCTGGCGTCGTGCCGGGCGCGCAGCGCGGGCGGGCCCGCCGCCGGCCTCCTGCAGATGCTGTTCATGCCGGCGAGCCTGACCGGGCCGATCACGCGAGTCGAGAACTTCATGGCGGAGCAGCGCGACGACGCGCGCATCCTCAAGCGGATGGCCGCCGGCTTCGCGATGCTGATCGGCGGCCGGCTCGCGAACCCCTACGTTCTGGACCGGCTCGCCGAGACCGCCCGCCTCGCCCCCTGGCACTACTGGCTGGGCGCGGTGGCGAACTCGTTCGACCTCTACCTGACCTTCGCCGGCTTCAGCCATCTCATCCTGGGCCTGGGACTTCTCGTCGGGTTCCGGCTCCCGGACAACTTCAACAACCCCTACCTCGCCACCAGCATCGGCGATTTCTGGCGCCGCTGGCACATCTCGCTGTCGTTCTGGATCCGCGACTACCTGTACATTCCCCTCGGCGGCAGCCGCAAGGGCCTGGCGCGCAAATGCCTCAATCTGATGTTCGCGATGGGGATCTGCGGCGCGTGGCACGGGCTCGAGTCGCACTACGTGATCTGGGGGCTGTACCACGGCGCTCTCCTGTCGATCGAAAGCCTCCTGTCGGCCGCGGGCTGGCATCCGGTGACCCGCCTCGCCGGCCCGCTCTACCGCCCGGTGAAGATCGCGATCGTCTTCGCGCTCGCGACGTTCGGATGGATCCTGTTCCGGTACCAGATGTTCGACGTCGTCGTCTATCTGAAGGGGATGGTCGGACGATGAACCGACGCCGCCTCAAGAGCCTCGGCCTGGCGCTCCTGGTGCTCGGCCTCTGGGCGCTCTACTTCGCCATCTGCAGCGCGCCGACCGGAGCGGCCTTCGTCTATGTCGACTTCTGATCGCCCCGCCGCACCGGCCGAGCCCCGCGCCGAGTTGCGCTTCGATCGCCGGGTCGTGCTCGGGGTCGTCCTGCTCGCGAATCTCCTCCTGACCCTGGCGCTCCCGGGTCTCGTGCGCCACCCGGTCGGCGCCGACCGGACCGAGCGGCCCTACCGCGTGCTCGCCGGCGACCAGGTGCAGTTCGACGTGCGCAACATCCTGCGCAACGAGACGACCACGGCGCAGCTCTTCGACGCGGTGCGCGCGCGCCGGGCGATCCTCTACTTCGGCACCTCCGAGAGCGGCATCCTCGCCAACCTCGGCGCGCAGCTCAACGCCGTGGTGACCGAGGGACCGCGTCTGGTGGTGCTGGCGATGATGGGGATGTCGCCGATCCATGCCGCGCTCCTGTACACCCGCACCGAGGCGCTGCACGTCGAGACCCCGCCGCTGATCATCCTGATCAATCCGGTCTACCTGACCCGGTCGCACGACGGCATCAACGAGGGCTGGATGGGGAGCGTGGTGCGGAGCCCCGTCTTCCTGATGCTGAACCACGACGGGCTCCTCGACGCGCTTCCGCCCGACGTCGGGTCGATCTACCGCGACCACTTCGCGCGCCGCCAGGCGATCCGGCCGCTGTACGCGCAGCAGTACGCCGGCAACCTGATCTATCTGAAGACGCACGCGACGACGGCGAACCCGTTCGACGTCCATCCGCCGCCGATGCCCGCCGTCGCCTGGGACGGGCAGATGCCCGACTACGACGAGAAGCGCGACGTGCATCGCGGCTACATCCCGAGCGACGCCCTGGCGCAGGATCGCTGGGAGGTGCAGACCCCGGACGAGTCGCTCAACCTCAAGGGGCTCGACGCCATCGCCGGCGTGCTGCAGCGCCAGAAGGCGCCGGCGCTCCTCCTGATCCTGCCGGTGAACCGCGCCTTCTACGCCGCCTACGGGCGCGACATGCAGCGCTTCGACGCGCGTTACCGGGACCTCCGCGCCGCCATCGCCGCGCACGCGCAGCCGGGGCACCTGTTCGTCATCGACCTGTTCGACAAGCCGGGGCTCACGCATGGATTCGAGGACCGGATGCACGAGGACGCGTACGGCTTCCATCAGCTCGCGACCTATCTCGCCGCCGCCCCGGACTACCGCGAGTTCCTCGACTCCGTCGAGACCTACTACTCCGCCGGCGCCCGCTGAAGGGTGCCGCCGCCCATGAAGCATCTGATCCTGCCGCTCGCGATCGTCGTGGCGATCGGCGCGACCGGCGCCGCGGCCTACCTCCTGCATCTCGCCTGGATGCTGCATCGCCACAACGTGGAGCGATCCCTCGATCCAATCGGGCCGCCCCCCGCGGCGCCCGCACCGGGCGGGGCGCCGCATCCGCGCGTCCTGCTGTTCGGCGATTCACGCATCTCGATGTGGAACCCGCCGCCCACCCTGCCCGGCGGCTCGATCGTCGTGCGCGGGCGTCCGGGAGAGACCACGGCGCTGTCGCGGCTCAGGCTGCAGCGGGATCTCGACGTGATCGAGCCCGACATCGTGGTGCTCGAGATCGGGGTCAACGACCTGAAGCAGGTCGGCCTCTTCCCCGGGCGCGCCGCCGAAATCGCCGCGGGGGTCGAGACCAACCTGCGCGCCATGCTCGACATTCTTTCCGGGGGCGGGCGGCAGGTGGTGCTCCTGACCATCTTTCCGGTCGGCGAGCGCGGACTGCTGCACCGCCTCATCTGGCCGGGCAACATCGACGGCGCGGTGCGCGCCACCAACGCGCGCCTGCGCGCGTGGGGCGGCGATCGGCTGACCGTGCTCGACTGCGATCCGATCCTGGCGCCGCAGGGCTCGATCGACCCGCGCTATGCCGTCGACCCCCTCCACCTCAACGAGGCCGGGTACACGGCGCTCGACGCGGCGATCGATCCGATCCTGGCGCGGCTCGTGGGCGGCGGCGCGACCCCCTAGGCCGGGGGGCGCCCGGGCGGGGCGGGGTTCAGGTCAGCGGGCGGACTTCGCGGACCCCTTCGACCTTCCAGAGTTCCCCGATGAACTTGCGGTGCTGCGGATGGAAGACGCAGTACGGCACGGTGAGCACCTGGTGATCGCCGTGCCGCTTGAGCGTGAAGGAATCGACCCCCTGCACCTGGCCCTTGAGCACGCGCTCGATCTCCTTGCGCGCGCGTCCGCCGTCGTCGTCGAATTCGACCTCGACCTCGCGCATCCGGCAGCGGCCGAAGAGGCGCCGCTCGATCTCGCCCAGCACCACCTGCACGCTGAGGATGAGGACCGTGGTGAAGATGGCGATGGCGGTGTACCCGGCGCCCACCGCCATGCCGATCGCCGAGACCACCCAGATCATCGCCGCCGAGGTCATGCCGGTGATGTGGCCGCGCGAGTGCAGGATGGTGCCCGCGCCGAGGAAGCCGATGCCGGTGACCACCTGCGCCGCGATCCGGCCCGGGTCGCCGCGCCCCGGCGTCATGTCGGTGCCGATCCGGATCGACATCCACATCAGCAGCGCCGATCCGACGCAGATCAGGATGTTGGTGCGGAATCCCGCCGGCTTCTGCCGGATCTCGCGCTCGAAGCCGATGATGCCGCCGCAGAGGACGGAGAGCAGCACCTTGGGGAGGAAGTCGAGGAAGAGCGGTCCCATCTGAGCCATCAGGTTGTCCAACGCACACTCCTGTCCGAGCCGGAAGTGAAAGGTATAATCCCCGGCCCTCAGGAGCAACCCGGGACGCGGGATCGGCCCGGCGGAGCGACAACCGATGACCTCGATTGACCTCGATGCACGCACCGAATCGCGCCTCACGACGACGTATGACGACCTGGCCGACCGGACCCGCGCCAACCGCCGCGGCGGCGCCTGGTTCCTGCTCGCCGGCCTGTTCGCCGGGGCGGGCCTGGCGCTGCTCCTCGGGGAGCGGCTGGGGCTGAGCCCGGGGGCGACCGCGGCGGCCCCGGCGTCCTCGCAGCCGGCCGCCGCGCCTGCGCCGGCGCCGGTGAAGCCCGAGCCCGTGGCGGCCGCGGTGGCGAGCCCCTACCCCCCCGAGGGGTACGCCGGCATCGCCAGGACCATTATGCCGGCGGTGGTCAACATCTCGTCGCTCCAGGTGATCCAGACCTACGAGTCGCTCTCCCCCTTCATGTCCGACCCCTTCTTCCAGCAGTTCTTCGGCGGGCGCGGGTACGACTCCGTCGTGCCGCGCGAGCGCCGCGAGCTGAGCCTCGGGTCGGGGGTCATCGTGGACGAGCGCGGCACCATCCTGACCAACAACCATGTCGTCGAGCACGCGACGGAGGTGAAGGTGGCGCTCGCCGACGGCCGCGAGCTGCCGGCGCGCATCCTCGGCGTCGACCCGCGCACCGATCTCGCGGTGCTTCGGGTTGATTCGCCCGGCCTGCCGCACGCCACCCTCGGCGACAGCGACCAGCTCGAGGTCGGCGACATCGTGCTCGCTTTCGGGAACCCGTTCGGTCTCGGCGGCACCGTGACCATGGGGATCGTCAGCGCCATGGGCCGCGGCAATCTCGGTCTCGCCGACTACGAGGACTTCATCCAGACCGACGCCGCGATCAACCCGGGGAACTCCGGCGGGGCGCTGGTCGACACGCACGGCGAGGTGATCGGCATCAACACCGCGATCTTCTCTCGGAGCGGCGGCTATCAGGGGATCGGCTTCTCCATCCCGTCGACCATGGCGCGCGAGGTGCTCGAGGACCTGCTCGAGCATGGCAAGGTGGTGCGCGGCTACGCCGGTCTCGCAGTGCAGGCGCTCACGCCCGACCTCGCGCGCGCGTTCGGGCTCGGGGACCTGCGCGGCGCCGTCGTCACCTCGCTCGACCCCCAGGGCCCGTCGACCGAGGCCGGCCTGAAGCGCGGCGACGTCATCGTCTCGTTCCGCGACCGGCCGATCTCTACCGACGAGGATCTGCGCACCCAGATGTCGCGTCTCAAGCCGGGGGATCGGGCTTCGCTGGGGGTGATGCGGAACGGCCGGAAGGTGTCCGCCGAGGTGGTTCTGGGCGAGCCCCCCCAGGTCGCGCCGCGCCCGCCGCAGCGCCGCCGCGGCTGATCGGCGCCGCGGGGCGCGCCGTCGCCCGCACCTGATCGAGAAACGCGGCGCTGTCAACCGTGAGCGACACCGCGCCGAACTCCTCGTCGACTTTTCCCCGGAGGACGTACGGCCGCGCCGTCGTCAGCATCCGGCAGAATTTCGCGTAGGCCTCGGGGAAGAACGTGGTCTCGTAGATCGCCGTGGTGTCCTCGAACGACACGAACTCCATCGGCTCGTCGTCCTTGGTGCTGACCAGTTTCCCGGTGACCAGCCAGCCGATCATCGTGACCCGCCGGCCGATGTGCTTTCCCATGTCGGCGCCGCGCACGAGCGTGGCGCCCTCCTGCCGGAGCGCGGTCAGCGCCGATCGGTACAACGTCAGCGGATGCCGGCTGAGGAGATAGCCGAGCGTCTCTTCCTCGTCGCGCAGCAGTTGATCCGCCGACGGCGGCCGCGGCTGCGGCAGGGCCGCGGGCGTGGGCGCGAAGAGCGAGGCGCTCCCGGAGCGGCGCGCCGCGGAGGAGCGCATCTCCCAGTCGCGCAGCCGCCAGTGCAGGCGCGGCCGACCTTCGGGCCCTTCGGTCAGCGAGTCGCAGGCGCCGGCGCGCACCAGGCGCCGCGCGTCGGACGGGTCGATGCCGGTGCGCATCAGGAGATCGTCGAGAGACCGGTAGCCGCCGCGGCGGTCGCGCTCGGCGAGGAGGCGCTCGATCGCCGCCTCCCGGAGCCCCTTGATCGCCGCGAGCCCGGCGCGCACCCAGCCGCGCGGAGACGCGGCCATTCCGATCCACCCCTTCGCGCTGGCGTTCACGTCGGGCGGCAGCACCGTGAGCCCCATCCGGCGGCACTCCGAGACGTAGGCGAACGCCGAATAGTAGCCGCCGCCGTTGGCGATGACCGCCGCCATGAACTCCGCCGGGTGGTGCGCCTTGAGCCACGCCGACCGGAACGACACCAGCGCGTACGACGCCGAATGCGGCTTGCAGAAGGAGTAACCGGAGAACGACATGATCATCTTCCAGACTTCTTCGACGATCGCCGGCTCGATGCCGCGCGCCACGGCGCCGGTCGTGAACTGGCGGCGGAACTCCTCGACCCGGTGCCCGGCCCACTTCTTCGACAGGACCTTCCGGAGGCCGTCAGCCTCCGCGTCGGTGAAGCCGGCCATCCGGATGGCGACACGCGCGACGTCCTCCTGGTAGCACATGATTCCGTACGAGTCGCGCAGCACGTCGTCGAGGATCGGGTGGAGCGTCGTCCAGGTTCCGCCCCGGAGCCGC
>DATKFL010000336.1:0-15928 GCA_035511355.1 Dongiaceae bacterium | reverse complement strand
CTTGGGAACCCGGGTCATGCCGCCGACCAGGAGCACCTCGTCGATGTCGCCCGGCTTGAGGGCCGCGAGCGACAGCGCCTCGAGGCAGGGCTTGCGGGTGCGTTCCACGAGGTCGGCGGTCATCTCCTCGAACTTCTCGCGGGTCAGCGCGACGTTGAGGTGCTTCGGACCGGCGGCGTCGGCCGACAGGAACGGCAGGTTGATCTCGGCGCGCATCTCGATCGACAGCTCGCACTTCGCCTTCTCGGAGGCTTCCTTGAGGCGCTGCAGCGCCAGGCGATCCTCGCGCAGCGAAATCCCCTCCTTGCGCTCGAACTCCTGCAGGAGCCACTCGAGGATGCGCTGGTCGAAGTCCTCGCCGCCGAGGAAGGTGTCGCCCGAGGTGGCGCGCACCTCGAACACCCCCTGCCCCAGCTGCAGGATCGAGACGTCGAAGGTGCCGCCGCCGAGGTCGTAGACCGCGATCTTCTTCTCGCCCGACTCGTTGATCCGGTACGCGAGCGAGGCGGCGGTCGGCTCGTTGAGGATGCGCAGGACCTTGAGCCCGGCGATCCGGCCGGCGTCCTTGGTCGCCTGGCGCTGGCTGTCGTCGAAGTAGGCCGGCACCGTGATGATCGCCTCGGTGACGTCGGACTGCAGGTGCTCCTCCGACATCTCCTTGAGCCGCGCCAGGATCATCGCGGAGATCTCCTGGGGGCTGTAGTCCTTGTCGCGCACCCGCACCCGCACGTCACCGTTGGCCGCCTCGACCACCTGGTACGGGACGAACCGGCGGGCGTGCTGCACCTCGGGGGAGCCGTACTTGCGCCCGATCAGGCGCTTCACCGCGTAGACCGTGTTGTTGGGATTGGTGACCGCCTGGCGGCGCGCGATCTGGCCGACCAGCTTCTCGCCGCGCTCGGTGAACGCCACGACCGAGGGGGTCGTGCGGGCCCCCTCCTTGTTGGGGATGACCATCGGCGCGCCGCCATCCATCACGGCCACGCAGCAGTTGGTGGTTCCGAGGTCGATGCCGATGACCCTGCCCATCGTCGGTTCTCCCCGGCGCGACGGTCCCTAGGTCCCCGTCGCGCCCTGTGAAGCGTTGCCGGGCGGCGCCGCCGCGACGACGCGCACCAGCGCCGGGCGGACGAGCCGATCCCTCAACGTGTAGCCCTTCTGCATCTCTTCGAGAATGGTGCCGGCCGGACGGCCGGGGGCGACGACCATGTCGACCGCCTCGTGGCGCGCCGGATCGAACACCGCGCCGACCGTCTCGATCGGCTGCAGCCCTTCCTTCCCCATCGCTTCGACCAGCTGCTGGTGGATGAGCACCACGCCGCTCCAGAGCGGATCGTCGCGGTCACCCGCGGCGCCGAGCGCCCTCTCGAGGTTGTCGAGCACCGGCAGGAGGCGGCGGAACAGGTTGGCGGCGTCGGTCAGCCGGCGCTCGACCGTCTCGCGCTCCAGGCGCTTCCGCATGTTGTCGAGATCGGCCTGGGCGCGCAGCGCCTGGTCCTGCTTCTGATCGCGCTCGCGGCGGGCGGCGGCGAGCGCCTCCTCGAGGGCGGCATGCTCCGCCGCGGCGGCGGGATCGGGCTCGATCGGCGGCGCGATTTCGATCGGCGGGACCACGTCGAGGGGTCGCTCGGTCTCGTTGACCCCGGTCACTTCGAGGATTTCGATTTCGTCATCGCCGGAGGGGGAGACGCCGTCGTCCCCGGGTTCGGGCTCGGGCTGGGGCGTCGGTTTCCGGGCCGGTCGCAGAGACATGGAGCCTCCGCGGCCGGAATATAGGTCAGTGGATCGGGCGGTGCAACAGACTGGAAAACAGGCGCGAGATGTACTCCACCAGCGCCACCGCGCGCTCGTACTCCATCCGGGTCGGGCCGAGGATGCCGACGTAGCCGGTGCCGCCGTCGCCCAGCCGGTACGGCGACGCGACGAACGACAGCCGTCCCAGCGCGAGGTCCGCCGCCTCCGATCCGATGACCACGCGGGTCGACGCGGAGTCGAGATAGCGATCGAGGAGCTTCACCAGGCGGTGCTTCTCCTCGAAGGTGGCGAACAGGCTCTTGAGCGTGTCGAGGTCGGCCAGCTCGGGGTGCATCATGATGTTCGCGGTGCCCTCCACGACCAGGCGCCGCTCCCCCGCTTCGGCCTCGAGGTACTGCGTCCCGAGCGTGACCGCGCTCCGGAGGAGCGTGTCGAACCGGGCCTTCTCCTCCGCCATCAGGGCCACGAGCGCGCGGCGGATCTCGCCGAGCGCCTTGCCGCCGAACTCGGCGACAAGGTACCGCCCGGCGCGCTCGAGCTCGGCGATGTCGAAGTCCTCCTCGGTGTCGAGGACGCGGTGGCTCACCACCTCGTGATGGTCGACGAAGACGACCAGCACCCGCTTCGGGTGCAGGCGCACGAACTCGATGTGCTTGAGGACCGCGTCCGACGCCGGCGGGGTCAGGAGGTACGCCACCTGGCTGGTCAGGCGCGACAGCAGGCGCGGCACCGTCTCGATCGCCTCGGTGGTCTCGCTCCCGACGCCGCGCATCGCGCGGTCGATCACCGCACGGTCGCGCGCCGCCGGCGCCGCCGCCGGCAGGATGGTGTCGACGTAGTAGCGGTACCCCTTGTCGGTCGGCACCCGCCCCGCCGAGGTGTGCGGCTGCGCGAGATACCCCATCTCCTCGAGGTCGGCCATCACGTTCCTGATGGTGGCGGGGCTCAGGCCCTCGCCGCTCATCCGGCTGATGGTCTTCGACCCGACCGGCTCGCCGGTCAGGATGTAGTGCGTGATCACGGTCCTCAGGATCTCGTGCGCACGCGGGGCGATCTCGCCCGGCATTGAAGACTCCTCGGGTGCTTCGGTGTGGTGCGAACCCCGATGATAGGGCGCGCCCGGGTACCCGTCAACGCGCCCCGGTGCGCGTCAGCCCCGGGCGTCCGGCCCCGTGCCCACCCGGCGCTTCAGGAGGTACGCCTTGATGAACGGCTCGAGATGGCCGTCGAGGACCGAGTCGACGTCGCCGATCTCGACGCCGGTGCGATGGTCCTTGATCAGGCGGTAGGGCTGCAGGACATACGAGCGGATCTGGCTGCCGAAGTCGATGTCCTTCTTCTCGCCTTCCTCGACCGCCCGCTTCTCGTCGCGCTTCCGGAGCTCCTGCTCGTACAGGCGCGATCGCAGGATGCGCATCGCCATGTCGCGGTTGCGGTGCTGCGATCGCTCGTTCTGGCACGACGCGACGATACCGGTCGGCAGGTGGGTGATCCGCACCGCCGAGTCGGTGACGTTGACGTGCTGCCCGCCCGCGCCGCTCGAACGATAGGTGTCGACCCGCAGGTCCTTGTCCTCGATCTTGATGTCGATCGAGTCGTCGACGTCCGGGTAGGCGTGCACGCTCGCGAACGAGGTGTGCCGGCGCCCCGAGGCGTCGAACGGCGAGATCCGCACCAGGCGGTGCACGCCGCTCTCGGCGCGCAGGAACCCGTAGGCATTGCGACCGCGCAGCATGAGCGTCGCGCTCTTGATGCCGGCCTCCTCCCCCTTCTGGTAGTCGAGCGCCTCGACCGCGAAGCCCTCCGCCTCGGCCCAGCGCAGGTACATGCGGTACAGCATCTCGGCCCAGTCCTGCGACTCGGTGCCGCCGGCGCCGGGGTGGATGGTCAGGATGGCGTTGCCGGCGTCGTGCTCGCCGGTGAGCATCAACTCGAGCTCGCGCGCCTCGAGCGCCTTCTCGAGGGCGCCGACCGCGGCCTGCAGCTCGTCGTTGATCTCCTCGCCTTCGCGCGCGAGATCGGCGCAGACCTGCACTTCCTCGGCGGCGCGCTTCAGGGCCTCCTGCGCCTCGATCGCCTCGGAGAGGCGGGCGCGCTCCTTCAGGATCTGCTGGGCGCGGGCCTGGTCGCGGTACAGGTCGGGGGCGGCGGCAAGGGTCTCGAGCTCCGCAAGACGCCCCGGGGAGGCGACTTTCTCAAAGATGACCTCGGAGCTCGTCGTAACGCCCCTGCAGGGCGTCGGCGCGGCGGACGAGCTCGGCGAGATCGAGGTTCCGGGCCATCGGGGAAGCGCCTCCCGCGCCGGCGTCAGGAGCCCGGACGCAAAAACGCCGCGCGCAGCGCGACGGTCAGAAGGGCCGCGACTATAGCACACGCATTCCCGACGACGTCGCCGCAGCGCGCGTAGAGGCTGAGCCCGTGCGCCGCGGCGATCCGGGCGCGCAGGATCGCCTCGGTGTCGAGCGGCTCCCGGGCGCGCACCCGGCCGGCCGGGTCGACGACCGCGCTGATCCCGGTGTTGGCCGCGCGCAGGATCCACCTGCGGTTCTCGACCGCGCGGGTCACCGCCATCGCGAGGTGCTGCGCCGGCGCGCCGCTCTTTCCGAACCAGGCGTCGTTGGTCAGGTTGACCAGGAAGTCGGCGTGGCGGGCCAGCCGCCGCACCAGCCCCGGGAAGATCGCCTCGTAACAGATGAAGGTGCCGGCGGCGCCCGCCGGGGTCGGCAGCGGCTCGAAGCGCCGGCCGGGGATGAAGTCGGCGATCGCCCCCTGGACCATGCGGTCGACGAAGAACAGGACGCGGCCGAGCGGCACGTACTCGCCGAACGGCACGAGGTGCATCTTGTCGTAGGCCGGGCCGAGGGCGCCGTCGGGGCCGACGACGAAGGCGCTGTTGGTGGCGCGCCAGCCGCCCTCCTCGAAGCGGTAGTCGACGCTCCCGGCGATGATCGCGAGATGCCGATCGCGCGCCAGGGCGGCGACCTGGTCGAGGTACTCGGCGCGCGGCTCGACCCGATGCTCGACACTGCCGTCGGGCCGCGCCGCCTCGACCGGTCGCCGGAACGACAGCGGGCTCGACGACTCGGGCCAGACGACGAGGGTGGCGCCGGAATCGGCGGCCGTGGCGGTCATGGCGAGAAGATGCGCGACGATCCCCTCCTCCTCGGCGCGGCGCCACTTGCGGTCCTGCGGCACGTTCGCCTGGATCGCGGCGACCTCGATCCCTTCGCCGGGCGCCGGCTCGACCCGCGGCGGGATCGACCACGCGCCGGCGATCGCCGCGAGACCGACCCCGGCGAGCAGGCCCGCTCCGGCGAGGCGCGCGACCGCGGTGGCGGATCGATCGAGGAGCAGGGCCAGGCCCGCGGAGACTGCGACCACCAGGAGCGACACGAGATGCACCCCGCCCACGGCGGCCGCCTGGAGCAGCGGCAGCTCGGCGTGCTGGGTGTAGCCGATCGTCCCCCACGGGAAGCCGGTGAGAATCGTCCCGCGCACCACTTCGAGACCGACCCAGATCGGCGGCGCCAGGAGCAGCGCCGGCGTCGTGCCCCAGCGCGCCGAGGCGGCGGCGACCAGCGCACCGAACAGGGCGACGTAGGCCGCCAGGTAGGCGGCGAGCAGGGCCAGGAACCCCACCCCGGCCGGCAGCGGCAGGCCGCCGAAGCGGGTCATCACGGTGACCAGCCAATAAAGAAGGATGAGGTGGAACACCGCCCCGGTCAGGAATCCCAGGCCCGCCGCCCGGCGCACGGGGGCCCGACGGCAGGCGACGAGGAGCGGAGCGAGAGCCGCGAACGCGAGCGGCCAGGCGTCGTGCGGCGGGAAGGCGCCGGCGAGGAGCACCCCGGAAAATGCCGCCAGCAGGAGATCGCGACTAGCGCGGCTCATGCAGCAGGAGCCGAACGACCTCCCGGGCTTCGATGCGCCCGTCGCGGGCGCCGCGGATCGCCATCTCGGTGATGGTCGGCGACCCACCCGCCTCGGCACGGAGACGGCGCGCCTCGATTCCGGGGCGCGACAGCCGGCCGGGCAGCAGCTCCAGCACTTCCGCCACCTGCTCCATCGGAATGACGCCGCCGAGGCGGCAGGCGGGGCAGCCGGACGAGGTCCAGGCGGCGGTCGCAGGAAGGGCGTTGCCGAGACGCGCGACCATGTCGGTGAGATCGCAGGCGACCCGGCAGGCATCGCAGACCCGCTCGAGGTGCCGCACCGCGACAACCGCCGACGGACCTTCGCCCCCATCGGGCCCGGCGAGCGTCCGACCGAGGCGCTCGGCGGCGATCGCGGCATCGGACGCCTCGACCGCGACCAGGACGACCCGTTCGGCGGCGAGCCGGCGCACCATCCCCACCGACCCTGCGTTCCACGGCGACGCGAAGGCCACCAGATCGGCGGAGGCGAAGGCCTCGCGCCCGGCCGCGTCGACATCGAGCGGGCTCGCGTCGTCCCAGCCGCCCGCCACGACGCGCCGCGGCAGCGCCGCGCCGCAGTGCTCCAGGATCAGTTCCAGCCCCGCCGCCCACTCGGCGGGGCCGGTGGCGGCGATCGCCAGGAGGCCGCGCCCGCGCGCGACCAGCGCGCCGACCGCCGCATCGAGGCGGGCGCCGGTGGCGTCGTCGAGCGGCCCGGCGCTCACCTGCGCGCCGCGCAGGTCGAGCCGATACAGCCGTCCGGCGAGGGTCGGCACCGCGAGCACTGAAACAAAGCGCCGATCGGCGCCGGCGACGAGCAGGAATCGTCCCTCGCGCGGCACCACCCGGCCGCGCGCGCCGATGCCCGCCAGTCCTTCGAGGAGCGCGGCGATCCCGGCATAGGGACCCGACGGCAGGGTCAGCGGGGTCCCCGGGCCGGAGCGCGCCAGCCAGGAAATCCTGAGCGACTCCCCGGCCGGCTCGATCTCGATCCGGCGCACGCCGTCGCGCAGCGCCACCGCTAGGATCGCGCGCACCCAGGCCGCGGGCGGCGCCCCCGCCGCCAGGCGATCGAGCGGCTCGGCCCCGAGCGAGCGGCGCGGGTCGGACAGGACGAGGAGATGATCGCCCGCCGGGCGGAACACCACCCCCGGCTCGACCTCCGCCGGGTAATGCCGCTCGAGCGCCGCCGCGATCAGCGACGGCGGGGCGATCACCGGCTCGATCCGCTTCCCGGTGAGCGCTTCGATCGCGGCCCGGAGCCCCGGCTGATCGAAGGATGCCGCCGCCACCTCGAGCACGCCGTCCACCTCGCCGACCGGCACGAGACCATAGTGATGCGCCACCCGCGCCGGCAGGAGCGCCGCCTCCGCGCCACTCTTCGCCTGCTGCACGAGATCGGGGCGAAGGGTCTCGAGATGCTCCTGCAGGAAGAGATGGAAGACCGAAGGCACCAGATGCCCCTGACGAATCAGGTGCACCCCGAGCCGGCCGCCGCCGAGCCGCTGCGCCTCGAGACCGGCGGCGAGACCGCGGCGCGTGACCAGACCTGCCTCGACCAGGAGCTCGCCGAGGAGACGCCGCTCCACGCCGCCGCGCGGTCGCGCGGCGGACGCGGCGCCGGGCGCGGATGTCGCGGCGAGGCTCATCGCGCCGACTCCTGCAGCACCCAGGGTTCGAGCCGCTCGCGCTCCCGCAGCTTGGCGGCCATGGCGTCGGCCGAGACCCGCTCCTTGTACGACCCGACCCGCACGCGATAGAGCGCCGCGCCGCCGGCGTTCTCCGACAGCACCGCCGCCGGATAACCGCGCCGCGCCAGCCGATCGACCAGGCGCTTCGCCTCCTCCTCGTCGCGCGTCGCCATCACCTGCACGATGAACGCGCCGGTCGGAACGGCGTGGTCGCCCGGATCGGGACGGAGCGCCCGGCCGTCGCCCGGCGCGGGCGCGATCTTCTGCTTCGCGCCCCCGCCGCCGCCGAGCACCTTGTAAAAGGAGAGGTCGGGACCGGTCGCCGCGTCCGCCCGCGCCGCGGCGCCGGCTGCGCCCGGGCCGGCGTCGATCGCCGCAACGTCGGTTCCGGCCTGGCCGGTTTCGGCCGCCACCCGTCCGGCCCAGCGCAGGAAACCCAGAAGCGCCGCGCTCGTGATCAGCACGACGGCGAGGAGCCACTTCGCCCGGCGCCCCTCGGTCATCGCCTCCCTCCGGCGGCGCGCGCGCCGCCCTCCGGGACGGCCGCCGGCGCGACCCGCACCGCGTCCTTCCCCTCGCGCTTGGCGCGCTGCATCGCCTCGTCGGCGCACTTGATGAGCCCCAGGCTGGTGCGCGCGTGATCGGGATAGGCGGCGATGCCGAACGAGGCGGTCACCGCGACATGCGTCGTGCTGTCGGCCACGAACGGCTGCGAGGCGATGGCGTGCCGGAGCCGCTCGCACAGATCGATCGCCCCCTGCAGGTCGGTCGCCGGCAGGACCAGGCAGAACTCGTCGCCGCCGTAGCGAAAGGCGCGATCGCTGCCGCGGATCCCCATCACCAGGCGACGCGCCACCTCGCGCACCGTGCGACTCCCGACCGCGTGGCCGTAGCGGGCGTTGACCTCCTTGAGGTTGTCGAGATCGAGGAAGACCATCGCCAGCGCCTGCGCGTAGCGCTGCGCGCGGTAGATCTCCTCGCTCAGGCAGCGGTCGAAGTGCCGGCGGTTGAAGCACTCGGTCTGGTCGTCCTTGATCACCAGCTCGCGGAAGGCTTCCACCTGGCGGGCGTTGAGCAGCCCCGGCAGCATCTCGGCGACCAGGCGGCCGGCGTGATCGAGGTCGCGCTCCGCGAACGGCGTCTTCGGGTCGGCCAGGATCAGGAAGCCGAAGAGGCGCTCCGCCTCGAGGAGCGGCGCCGCCAGGATCGTGCTCCCGCCGATCGCCTTGAGCGCCGCCGGCGGCGCGGCCAGCACCGGGACGGCGGCGCCGGTGGCGCGCAGACCGGCGAAGTCGAGCGTGCCGATCCCCTCGCGGCGCGGGTCGCCGCCCTCGAGCGTCGCCGCCGTCAGCCGGAAGACGTCGGCCTCGCCGTCGAACAGGTACAAGAGCGCCTGCGCCCCGCCGGCCTGCTCCGAGGCGGCGCCGACGAAGGCGGCGGCCGCCGGCGGCAGATCGATCTGGCGGCTGACCGCGAGCGCGGCCTTCAGGATGGCCAGCTCGTCGTTCAGGTCCTGCGGATCGCTCACGCGCCGCCCCGCGGACCCGGCTCGCGCCGGACGAACGCCTGCAGCAGGTCGATCGGCAGCGGAAAGATGATGGTCGAGTTCTTCTCGGTGGCGATCTCGGTGAGCGTCTGCAGGTACCGGAGCTGCAGCGTGGTCGGGTTGGCGGAGATCGCGTCCGCGGCGCGCACCAGCTGCGCCGCCGCCTGGAACTCCCCTTCGGCGTGGATCACCTTGGCGCGCTTCTCGCGCTCCGCCTCGGCCTGCTTGGCCATGGCGCGCTGCATCTCCGGCGGCAGATCGACATGCTTCACCTCGACCGCCGAGACCTTGATCCCCCAGGGGTCGGTGTGCCGGTCGAGGATCGTCTGCAGCTCGGTGTTCAGCTTCTCGCGCTGGCTCAGGAGGCTGTCGAGCTCGACCTGGCCGAGGACCGATCGCAGCGTCGTCTGCGCCAGCTGCGAGGTGGCGTAGTGGTACTGCTCGACCTCATTCACGGCACGGCGAGGGTCGATGACCCGGTAGTAGACCACCGCGCTCACTTTCACCGAGACATTGTCGCGGGTGATCACGTCCTGCGGCGGGATGTCGTGCACCACCGTCCGCAGCGACATGCGGACCATGCGATAGACCGGCGCGAGGACAACGACCAGGCCAGGTCCCTTCGTTTCCGGCAGCAGTCGTCCCAGCCTGAAGACGACGGCGCGTTCGTACTCGTTCAGAATCTTGATCGACGAGATCAGCCACATCCCGAACAGCACCAACACGAACAGCGGCACTGCGCCGAAAACCGGGATGTTCACGTCGACACCTCCTCGACTTCGAGCGTCAATCCGTCGACCGCGGCGACCCGCACCCGCGCGCCGCGCGGCACGGCCCGCCGGGCGCGGGCGTTCCAATATTCCCCATGAATGAACACTTTGCCCTGGAGGTCGAGGTCCGTGATGGCGGTCCCCTGTTCGAGGAGCAAGCCGTCGGCGCCGGAAACCTTTTTCAGCGCGCCGCTCCTGCGGATGAGCCAGGTCAGAATCGCCATCGCCACGGCGGCGGTGGCCGCGACCGAAAAAATGAAAGCACGCGCCAGACGCGCCCCGGGCAGGTTCGAGCCGATCGGGAAGATCAGCATCCCCCCGGTCACCAGGCACAGAATCCCACCCGCAGTCAGCGCACCGTGACTGACGACTTTGAGTTCGAGCACGAACATCACGATGCCGAGGACGACCAGACCGACCCCGAACCAGTTGACCGGCAGGTACGGCGTCGAAAGGAGGAACAGGAGCAGGCAGGCCACGCCCACGACACCCGGGGCGATCACGCCCGGATGCGTTGCCTCCACATAGATGCCGAGGAGGCCGGCGAACAACAGAAACACCGCCAGCGCGGGATTCGCGAGAAGGCTCAGGAAACGGTCGAGACCCGGCTTGTCGAGCGAGGTGATGCGCGCATGCTGAAGAGCAAGGGTCACGCTCTCGCCCTGGAATCGGCGAATCGGCTTGCCGTCGAGTCGCGCCAGGATCTCGTCCTCGTCACGCGCGATGAAATCGATCAGCCCCAGCTTCAGTGCCTCCTGCTCGGTGTAGGAGACGCTGTCGCGCACGGCCTTCTCCGCCGCGTCGACATTGCGGTGGCGGTTTTCCGCGATCGTGCGGACATAGGCGGCGAGATCGTTCTCCATCTTTTCCGCCATCACCGAATCCTCGGAGACCTCCCCGACTTCGAGCACCGGGTGCGCCGCGCCGATGCGTGTCCCGGGGGCCATGACCGCGATGTCGGCCGCGATGGTGAGGAAGAACCCCGCCGAGGCGGCCTTGGCGCCGTGCACGAAGACCACCACCGGAAACGGCGCATGCGTGATGGTCTCGACCATGGTCTCCATCGAGGAGACGAGCCCCCCGGGAGTGTCGAGCCGGATGATGAGAAGCTCCGCCTGTCCGTCTCGCGCCCGCTCGACGGCCTCCTTCAAGTAGCGGGCGCTGATCGGGTGAATCGCCTCGTCGAGCGTGATGCTGCAGACTTTCGCCGGCGTCTCCGACGCCGCGGCGGTCGGCGGCGTCTTCGGATCCGAAGTCCCCGCCAGGACCGCGACGCCGGCGAGCAGGCACGCGGCCGCCGCGATCGCGACGAGCCGGGCCGCGCCGGGCGTTCGTCTCACCCCTTCGCCTCCCCCAGGAGCCGCGTGAGGCGCTTCACCCCTTCGTCCGAACGCTCGACCGAGAGGGCGTACGACAGGCGCAGGTGACCCGGCGCGCCGAAGGCCTCGCCGGGGACGGTCGCGACCGCCACCTCCGACATGAGCCGCTTCGCGAACTCGACCGAGGTGGCGCAGCCGAGCGCGCGCATCGCGCCGGTGACGTCGGGGAAGACGTAGAAGGCGCCGCCCGGCACGGGACAGGCGATGCCGCGCACCCGGTTGAGCGCCGGCACCAGGGCGTCGCGGCGGCGCCGGTACTCCTCGCGCATCGCCCCCACCGAGTCCTGCGGTCCGGTGATCGCCTCGATCGCCGCCGCCTGCGCCACCGCGGCGGTGTGGCTGGCGTCGTGCGACTGCACCTTCTTCATCGCGTCGATGATCGGCTTCGGCCCGAGCGCGTACCCGACCCGCCAGCCGGTCATGGCGTACGCCTTCGAGAGCGAGTTCACCAGGACGAGCCGATCGCCGAGGCGCTTCTGATAGGCCGCGAACGAGACGTAGTTTCCCGGGCCGTAGTGGAACGCGTCGTAGGTCTCGTCGGAGATCAGGACCGTCCCGGTGCGCTCGGCGAAGGCGACGAACTTCTCGACTTCGTCGGGCGGCAGCACGACCCCGGTCGGATTGCAGGGCGAATTGACGATCACCGCCTTGAGCGAACCGGCGTGCGCCTCGAGCGAGCGGGCGCGCGGCACGGCTCCCTGGGGCGTCGGCTCGCCCGGCAGGATCACCGCCTCGGCGCCGCACACCCGCACCTGCTCGGGGAACGACACCCAGTACGGGGAGAAGATCGCCACCTGGTCGCCGGGATCGAACAGCGACATCGCGAGCAGGAACAGGACGTTCTTGCCGCCGACGCCGGTGACCACCTCGTCGGCGCTCCAGGAGGCGCCGTACAGGCGCTTCTGCCGATCGGCGATGGCGCGGCGCAGCTCGACCACGCCGGCGGTGTCGGTGTAGTGGCTGTGGTTCTCGGCGATGGCGCGCTGCCCCGCCGCCTTGACGTTGTCGGGGGTGTTGAAATCGGGCTCGCCGGGGCCGAAGTCGACGACGTCGACCCCCTTCGCCTTGAGCGCCTTCGCCTCCATCATCACCGCGAGGGTGGGCGAGATGCTCACCACCTCGAGACGCCGGGCGAGCCGCAGCGGCCCCGCGGTCATCGCGCCCTCCCGGTCGCGGCGTAGCGCGCGCGCAGCCGATCCGCCACCTCGGGCGGGACCAGGCCCGAGACATCCCCGCCGAGTCGCGCCACCTCTTTCACCAGGCGGCTGCTGACGTAGGAATAGGCCTCGCTCGGCATCATGAAGACGGTCTCCACGTCCGGACCCAGGCGCCGGTTCATGAGCGCCATCTGGAACTCGTACTCGAAATCGGAGAGCGCCCGGAGCCCGCGCACGATGGCGCGTGCGCCGCGCGCGCGGGCATAGTCGATGAGGAGGCCGTCGAAGGAGTCGACCTCGACGTTGGGGAACCGCGCGACCACCGAGCGCACGATGGCGAGGCGCTCGTCGAGCGGCATCAGCGGCTCCTTGTCGGCGTTCTCGAGGAGCGCGACCACCACGCGATCGAAGAGGTGCACGCCGCGGCCGATGATGTCGAGGTGCCCGTTGGTGATCGGGTCGAAGGTGCCCGGGTAGACCGCCGTGACCTGCATCGACCTCCCCCGCGCGCGGCGCCTCTTAGGAGTGCGCCCCGGCCCGTTCGAGCATCTCGGCGGCGTGCTTGAGCGCCGAGGGCGTCACCGTCTCGCCTGCCAGCATGCGCGCCACCTCGCGCACCCGGCCGGCGCCGTCGAGCGTTTCGAGATCCACTTCGGTCCGGCCGCGGGTCACCCGCTTCGCCACCCGCACGTGCCGATCGGCGAGCGTCGCGATCGGCGCCAGGTGGGTCACGCAGATCACCTGGTGCTCGCGCGCCAGCGCCTTCAACCGGCGTCCCACCGCCTCGGCGACCGCGCCGCCGATGCCGGCGTCGACCTCGTCGAAGATCAACGTGCGCGGCGCGGCGCGATCCAGAAGCACCACCTCGAGCGCGAGCATGAGGCGCGACAACTCGCCGCCCGAAGCAACCGACGCCAGCGGTCGCATCGCTTCGCCGCGATTCGCCGACAGGAGGAATTCCACCACGTCGCATCCCGCTCCGTCAACGGCCACTTCCTCGCCCTCGATCCAGAACCCGCTCCCCGGAGCGGGCCGCAGGCGGAAGTCGACCGCGAAGCGCGTCCCGGACATCGCCATCTCGGCGAGCCCGGCCTCGAGCGCGCGCTCGAGCGCGCCGGCCGCGGCGCGCCGGCGGCGCGAGAGGTCGAGCGCCAGGGCCGCCGCCTCGCCCCGCAGCGTCTCGACGCGCGCCTCGAGGTCGGCGACCGACTCGCCGCCGCCGGTCAGCTGCGACAGCTCGGCCTGCGCCTGCGCCTGGTAGAGAAGCAGGGCCTCCTCGTCACCTCCCGGCGCGTACTTCCGGAGCAGCGCGTCGAGGCGCTGCAGGCGATCGTCGATCGCCTGCAGGCGCTGCGGGTCGGGATTGAAGCGCTCGAGGAAGGCGCGCAGGCGGTAGGCGAGCTCTTCGATCTCGGTGCGCGCCGCCTCGACCCGCGTCAGGTCGTCGCCGAGCGCCGGCTCGAACCGCGCCACCTCGCGCGCGGCGCGCAGCCCTTCGGCGAGGCGCGCGAGCGCCGATCCGTCGCCGTCGTACAGCGCCTCGAGCGCCCCCTGCCCCTGCCGCAGGACCGCCTCGGCGTTGCGCAGCAGGTCGCGCTCCGCCTTGAGCGCGAGGCGCTCGCCGGCCTGCGGCGCCGCCTGATCGATCTCCTGCATCTGCCAGCGCAGCATGTCGACCCGCTGCGCCAGGCGCTGCGCCCCGTCGCGCATCGAGGCGAGCCGTCCCTCGACCTCGCCGAGCGCGGCGGCGGCGGCGCGCATCGCCGCGAGCCGATCCTCGATCCCCGCCTGGCGATCGAGCAGGTCCCGGTGGCGCGCCGGTTCGAGGAGCACCTGGTGCTGGTGCTGGCCGTGGATCGCGAGCGCCATCGCCGCGAAGGCGCGCAGGTCGGCCGCCGGCGCGAGGGTGCCGCCGATGAAGGCGCGGCTCTTTCCCGGCGGGACGATCTCCCGGTGCACCACGACGACGCCCTCCTCGGCGGCGTAGCCGCGATCGGCGAGCCAGGCGAGCGCCGCCGGGGAGGCGGCGACGTCGAACTCGATCTGCACCGCCGCGCGATCGGATCCGGTGCGCACGATCCCGGCGTCGGCGCGCGCGCCGAGGCCGAGCATGAGGGCATCGACGAGGATCGACTTGCCGGCGCCGGTCTCGCCGGTCATGACGTTCAGCCCTGGACCGAGATCGAGGCTGGCGTCCTTGATGATGGCGATGTTCTGGACGTTGAGACTGCGGATCATGGGACCCCGGGCCGCGCGGGGACGGTCGGCCCGGGATGCTGACACAGGATTTCCTTGGTTGTCAACGTAAAGACCGTGTGCTAACTTACGCCCCGCGAATCGGTTGCGCCGATCACGCGCACCCACCCCCAATGGCCCGCGCGGGGCCGGAAACGGACGACGCCGACGATGACCGAATCGACGCCAGCGCTCCTCGCCGCAGCCGCCGGTCTGCACGCCGATCCGCTCCGCCTGATCACCGATTCGGGGCTGATGGCGCAGCTGGTGCTCCTGACCCTGCTCGGATTCTCGGCGATGTCGTGGGCGGTGATGTTCGGGCGGCACCGCTTCCTGAAGCGCGCCGAAAAGGCGTCGGAGGCGCTGCTGCGCGAGCTGGGCGGCGATCGCCGCCTGTCGCAGCTGAACGACTCCGCGTCGCGGCATGCCGCGAGCCCGCTGGCCGCGGTTCTCCAGGCCGGGTTCCGGGAGCTGATCGCCGCGGTGAACGACGCGGTCGCCGCGCAGCGGGGCGGCGCGCTGTCGGCGGAGCAGGCGCGCGAGCGGGCCCTGGCGCGGGCGCGCCGGCGCGCGGAAGAGACCGCCTCCGCCCAGGTCGACGGCCTCGATCGTCATCTGAACGTCCTCGCCACCACCGGCACGGTGACGCCGTTCATCGGCCTGTTCGGCACCGTCTGGGGAATCATGGATGCGTTTCAGGGGATCGGCGCGACCGGTTCGGCGAGTCTCGCCGCGGTGGCGCCCGGGATCTCCGAAGCGCTGGTGACCACGGCCGCCGGGCTGGCAGCCGCGATCCCGGCGGTGATCGGCTACAACATGCTGCTCGCGAGGGTCCGCCGGCTGGCGGCGCGCATCGATCGCTTCGTGCCGCAGTTCCTGTCGCTCGCGGAGGCCCAGCTCGACCAGGCCCGGCCCGCCGCCGCCCCGCTCGAGGCGGGCCGAAGCCGATCCTGAGTCCCTTGCGCGCCCTCCCCGCGACGGCTCCGGTGACGACATGGCGATGAATCTCTCCTCCAGCCGCGGCGGGGATCGGTTCGGCCCCTCGATGTCCGACATCAACGTGACACCGCTGGTGGACGTGATCCTGGTCCTCCTGATCATCTTCATGGTGACCGCGCCGATGATGAGCCGCGGCATCGACGTGCGGCTGCCGCGCACCGAGTCGGGCAGCGACGCGCAGGAAGACCGCCTCGTGGTCACGGTCGATCACGACAGCACCATCTTCCTGAACGACAAGCCGGTGAACCTGGCGCTCCTGACCGACCGGCTGAAGAGCGAGATGCAGCGGACCGGCACCGACTTCATCTTCCTGAAGGCCGACGAGCAGGTCCCGTACGGCCGGGTCATGGCGGTCATGGATCAGATCAAGCGGGCCGGTGCCGAGAAGGTCGGCATGGTGACCCGCCCGAGCCAGGCGGCCGCCCCGGCCGCGACCAGACCCGCCGCCGGCGCGAAGAAACCGGCCGCTCCCGGCGGCAGGG
>DATKFL010000335.1:0-6417 GCA_035511355.1 Dongiaceae bacterium | reverse complement strand
GCCGTCAGGCCACCACGGCGCGTGCCGCGCGCACCGTCTCCATCAGGCGGCGGTAGCGCCGCGCCTTGGCCGCCTGCCGGCGGAGCGACTGGATCTGCTTGTCGACCTCGGAGGTGATGTCGGCGAGCCGGAGGAGGTTCGCGTGGGTCGCTTCGAGCTTCTGCTCGGTCTGGCGGCGCTTCGTCCGGTAGCCGAGGATGCCGGCCGCCTCCTCGATGATGAGCCGGCGCTCCTTCGGCTTGGCGAGGAGGATCTGGTCGATCTTCCCCTGCTCGATGGTGGTGTAGAGCCGCGTGCCGATCTCCGTGCGGGCGAGCAGATCCTGCACGTCGCGGAGGCGGCAGCGCGCGCCGTTGACCGCGTACTCGCTCTCGCCGGAGCGATACAGCCGGCGGGTCACCACGACTTCTTCGGGGAGATCCTCGAGGAAGAAGCGCCCGCCGAGCCCGGTCTCTTCGCCGGCCGCGCTCTCCGCCGTCGCGGCGGCATCGGGGGACGTGGCGTTCGCCGCGGCAGCTTCGGGCGACGTGGCATCCGCCCCGGTGGCCGCGACGGGCGCCCCGGATTCCGCCGGCGCGCCGGGCGCGACTGCTTCGAGCGGGGCGACGATCCCCTCGTCCGGGCCCGGCGCCTCGATCCCCTGCGCCACTGCCAGGACGCCGCTGCCGTTCCCATGACCGTTGCCGTTTCCGTTGCCGTCGCTGGCGGTCAGGATCGCCTTCGCGTCGACCAGCCCCTCGGGATCGATCGTGCCGCAGGCGGTGTCTCCCTTCGGCGGCATCACGTTCCGGAAGACGAGCGACACCTCGGCCATGCCGAGAGGCTTCCGCCCCTGGCTGCCGTTGAAGATGACGTCCTCCATCCGGTCGCTCCGGAGCGACGAGGCCTTCTGCTCGCCGAGCACCCAGGAGATCGCGTCGCCGATGTTGCTCTTGCCGCAGCCGTTCGGCCCGACGACCGCGGTGATCCCCTCGGGGAAATCGAACCGCGTGCGGCCGTAGAACGACTTGAAGCCGTGGATTTCCATCCGGTCGAGCTTGAGGAAGCGGGCCATGGTCTCCTGCCGGAAAGGGCGTTTTCGGCGGTCGCGGCATGCTAGCACAGCCGTCGCCGACGCCGGCGCCGAAACTACAGGATGTTGGGGACTCCGACCGGGGCGCCCCCCATCTTTGGTGGGGGTCGGGGACTCTCAGTACTCGCGGGAGACGACGAACTCCGGCAGGCGCAGGAGGGCATCGCGCGCCGGGCAGGGATCGAACGGCCCGAGGGCCTCGCGCGCCCGGCGGGCGTAGGTCAGGGCGAGGTCGCGGGTCCGGTCGAGGGTCTTGCGGCGACGCACCAGGTCGACGATCTCGTGCGCCTTGACGGTGAGGAACTCCCCCTCGTCGAGGACCGTCTGGACCATCTCGCGCTCGCCCGCCTCGGCCGCCTGCATCAGATAGATGAGCGGCAGCGTCAGCTTGCCTTCCTTGAGATCGGACGCGACCGGTTTGCCGAGGACGCGCGTCTCGGAGGTGAAATCGAGCAGGTCGTCGATCAGCTGGAAGGCCATGCCGAGATTCATGCCGTACTCCGCGAGCGCTTCGACCTTCTCGGGCGTCACCCCGGAGAGGACGCCGGCGACGCGGCCGCAACCCGAGAACAGGTGCGCGGTCTTGCGGCGCACGATGTCGAGATGCTGCTCCTCGGTCATCCGGATGTCGCCGCGGCGGCGGTCGGCGACGATCTCCCCTTCGATCATCTTCAGGGTGATCTGCGCGAGGATGGCGATGATCCGGATGTCGCCCGCCTCGAGCGCCATGTTCATCGACTTGATGTAGAGGTAATCGCCGAGGAGGACGGTCAGCCCGTTTCCCCAGCGCGCGTTCATCGTGCCGCGCCCGCGGCGCACCTCGGATTGATCGATGACGTCGTCGTGCACCAGCGTCGCCGTGTGGATGAACTCGAAGACGCTCGCGAACAGCACGTCGCGGTCGCCGCGATAGCCGCACATCTGCGCCGACAGCAGCAGGAGGACCGGTCGCACCCGCTTGCCCCCCGCCTCGGCGAGATACGAGCCCAACTCGTCGATGGCGCCGACCTCCGAGCGGAAGTTCCGCCGGCACTCCTCTTCGACGCTCTTCAGCTTGTCCGCGACGAGAGCGATGATCGACGGCAGCTCGGCCGGGTAGCGGCGCGCCGTCGCGCCCGGGGGCGCGATGCGCGGCATCGGGCTGGGGGCGACGTCGCTCACGACCCCTCCACCTTCTCGGCCGGGACCGGATCGCCCTTCGGGGGCGTCGGCCCGGTCGCGGGCGCCGTGCGGCGCGTTTCGATCACCTTGTCGCCTTCGAGCAGATAGGTCACGCCGGCCCGGGCGAACTCCCAGGTCTCGCGCCCCTCCTCGCCCGGCGAGCGCTTCGTCGGCAGGCCGAGCGATCGCAGGATCTGGCCGCGCCGGCTGGCGGCGCCGTACTCGTCGACCAGCGCACGCACCTGCGGCCAGTCGGGATGGAACTTGAGCACCACGCCGGCGTCGATGACCGCGCCCTCGCGCACCTGCCGGCTGACGTCGAGATCGGACGGCAGGCGGTACTTCACGCCGTCGAAGGTCGCCGGGTCGTAGAAGCGCACGAACCAGAACGGAAAGGCGTGGTCGATCGCCGCGTCGATGGTGAAATGCCCATCGACGTCGGTGCGCCCGCGCGCCTCCTCGATCGCCTGGTCGGCGTCGGGCGCGGCGCCCAGGACCTTCACCCGCCGCGTCTTGAGGAGCCGCACGGTGTCGGCCGGGACCGGCGCGCCGCTGGCGTCGGTGATCTGGCCGCGGATCGTCATGCCGGCGCCGGCGGCCGCCGCGACGGTCGGCGGCGGGGCCGCCGCGAGCCACGCGCCCGCCACCAGTCCTCCCGCGAACAGCGTGGCCGCGCGCATCCGGATCACCGGTAGTTCGTGAACTGCATGTCGAAGTCGAGCTCGCTCTGCTTGAGCGCGTGCATCGCGGCCTGCAGGTCGTCCTTGCTCTTCCCCTTCACGCGCACCTGATCGCCCTGGATCGACGGCTGCACCTTGAGACCGCTCGTCTTGAGGACGCGAACGATCTCCTTCGCCTGGTCCTGCGGGATCCCCTGCTGCAGAGCGATCTCCTGGCGCAGCGAGCCGCCGAGCGCGGCGACCGTTTCCTTGAAGGTGAGCGCCTTGGTCGGCACCTTGCGGCCGGCCAGGCGCTGCATGAGGATTTCGACCACGGCCTTCAGTTTGAAGTCGTCCTCGGCGTGCAGGTGAATCGACTGCGCCTCGCGCCGGATCTCGACCTTGCTGTTCTTGAAGTCCCAGCGCTGGCCGATCTCCTTGAGCGCCTGCTGGACGGCGTTGTCGACCTCCTGGAGGTCGACGCGCGACACGATATCGAAGGAATTCTCGGACGCCACGGAACCTCCGGCACGGCCGGAAAGGCGGTCATGCTAGCACTCCGGTTTGCGGCATTGCAAGATTCGGCGGGCTATCGCGCCGCCTCGCGCACCTCGACGCCGGCGGGCGGCGTGAAGGTGTACAGCGCCGGATTCTCCGGGGGCTTGAAGTCGACCGCCTCGAGGCGGTAGGTCACCCGCCCGCCGAGCGGATCGAGCACGGTGAGCGTCTCCGGGAAGCCGCTCCCATCGGTCTCCACCAGCACCTCGTCGAACGGCGCGTCGCCGCTCTTCGGCTTGAGGGAGAGCGGCGGCCGGCCGCTCCGCCCGGCGCGCGCTCCCCACCCGACGGTGAAGGCCGCGAGCAGATCGGGATGCTCCGCCATCAGCAGACCGACGCCGGCGTCGTGGCCGGGGGTCGGCATCGGCGCGACGATCACCTGGCGGTCCTCCGGAAGGTAGAGCCAGGTGCGGGATCCGTCGGCGATCGCGAGCTTCCCGGGAGGGTCGCTGTACTCCCAGCGCATCCGGCCCGGGCGGAGGATGAAGACCGTCCCCGATTCGATCAGCGGCCTGGCGAGCGCGGGCGAATCGACCGTCTGGGTGAAATGGGCCCGAAGACCGCGCACCGCGGCGAGCCGCGCTTCGAGAGCGTGCGCCGCCTGGAGGGCGTCGGCGGCGGGGGCGGGGGTGCCGGCGGGGTGCGGGGGCGCCGCGAATCCGGGCGCGCCGGCGCCGCCGAGCGCGCCGATCGCGACCAGCGCGGCCGCACGGCCCGCGTGGGACCGGGCGTGTCGCCCGATTCGTTGACAGGGTTCGAGGGCTGCATTAGACTCGCCGGCCGCTCGGGTGGAGGCGCCGTAAGCCGCCGCGCGCGCGGCCTTTGCCGGAGAATCCCCGAAGATGAATCGCCCGATCCTGATCCTCGCGCTCCTCATCCTCGTTCTCCTGTCGTGCGTCTCCTGGGGCAGCGGTGTCGCGGTGCGCGAGACCCTCGGCGGCGCGACGGTCCTGCTCGGGACCGGGCCGCATCTGAGGGTCCCACTCTACCATCGCATCTATCGCTACGACACGCAGCCGGTGACCCTCGACGAGCCGCTGGCGATCGTCACGCGCGACAACGCCACCTTCAAGCTGCCGTGTCATCTCACCGCGCACGTCTCGGTCCCCGACGCGCTGGCGTTCCACAAGGCCTCCTCGGGGCGCGAGGCCGGGCCGTTCATCCTCGAGACCGCGCGCGCCGCCATCCTCGACACGGCCAAGACGATGAGCACCGATCAGATCCTCACGCCCGTGGCGGCGGGCCAGATTTCGCAGCAGGTGTCGTCGGCGCTCCTGGGTCGCGGCATCTCGGACGACGGCCTGCAGATCGGCTCGCCCGGGGCGCAGGTGATCTTCAACGCGGTGCTCGACGATCTCAACCGGCAGTTCCCCGCGTCGGCGCGCAAGCTGGCCGAAGCGTCGCTCGCGAAGGACCCGCACGAGGCGCTCAATCACGCCGCGATGGGCGTGGTCCTCGAGGCCGAAGGGAAGCCGGCCGACGCCGAGGCGCAGTACGTCGAGGCGCTCTATCTCGACCCCACCGCGATCGAGCCGATGAGCCGCCTGTTCCTGCTCAACCAGAAGGTCGGCACGCCCGACTCGCTCGCCAAGCTCGAGCGCCTGCTGCAGGCGAGCCTCGTGAAGAAGACCGACTCGGCGATCCACCACGACTGGCTGGGGCAGGTCTTCCTGCGCACCGGTCGGTACGACAAGGCGGAGCTGGCCTTCACGACCGCGATCAACCTGGCGCCGCAGACGCCGGAGTTCCACCTCAGCATGGGCTCGCTCCGCGCCCGGCAGGGACACTACGACCAGGCGCGCGAGGCCTACCTCGAGGCGCTGAAGATCAAGCCGGAGCACACCCTGGCGCTGTACAACCTCGGCGTCACCTACGCGCTCGAGGGCGATCTCGACCGCGCGATCGCCTCGTTCGAGCACGCGGCGCAGACGGCGCCCCCGAGCGTGCCGCTCCTGAATGCCCTGGCCCAGGCTTACGAGCAGAAGGGGGAGACGGCGAAGGCGATCGACGCGCTGAGGCGGTCGCTCGCGGCGCGTCCCGACCAGAAGGACCGCGCCGCCGACCTCAAGCGGCTCAGCGCGAAGACGAAGACGGGTTGAGCCGCCGGCGCCGACGCGCCCGCGCGATGCTGACCGCGATGTAGATCCCGGTCCCGATCCCGATCACCCAGACGTAGCGCCGGAAGACCCGCTCCACGTCCTCCCAGGACGAGCCGAGCGAGGTGCCGGCCCAGGCGATCAGCATCACCCAGAGGACGTTTGAGAGGGTGGCGTAGAGCGCGACCTCCCCGAACGGCTCGCGGGCAATGCCGGCGGCGTACAGGAACACCCCGCGGATTCCCGGCAGGAACCGGTTCACCGCCAGGAGGCGCGCGCCGAAGCGGGCGAAGCCGCGCTCCAGGCGCTCCAGCTCGTGCCGCGCCCACGACGATCGGAGGAAGAAATAGGAATGCCCCAGCCGCAACCCGAACCAGTAGGCGGTGAACGAGCCGAGAACGCTTCCCAGGAGGCAGGCCGCGATCGTCCCGGTCCGGGGGAGCGAGCCCGTCCCCGCGAGAAAACAGGCGAGCAGCATCACCGAGTCGCCCGGCGCCGGCGGGAAGACGTACTCGAGCCAGGCGATGGCGCCGACGAGCAGCAACCCCAGCACGGGATGGAGGAGGAGGGTCTGGTGGATCGCCTCGGTCACAGACGCTCGACGAAGTCGCCGAGGAACGGCACCGCCCAGCGCTCGCCACGCATCGCCTTGATCATGCAGACCAGCGCCAGGGCCATGTACAGGAAGATCAGGTTCACCAGGCCGAAGGCGAACAGCCACGCGAAGACGCGCGACACGGTCGACAGGATGGCGCCGGTCAGGATGACCGCGAAGAAGACCGCCCCGGCGACGCCGCACAGCATGAGACCCTGGGTCGCGTGCCAGCGGACGTATTCGCGGCGGGTCACCATGAACGGCACGAGCGCCAGG
>DATKFL010000334.1:0-3195 GCA_035511355.1 Dongiaceae bacterium | reverse complement strand
ACCGACGCGCGCCCCTCGGCGCTCGGTCTCCTGCGCCAGGCGGCCGGTTCGATGCGCTACGTCGCGGCGGAGCGCGCCCTTTACGCGGAGGCGCGGCCCGACGTCGTGGTGGCGCGACCGGATCAGGTCTTCTCGTTCGTCCGCTCGAGCCGGAGCGCGCGGATCCCGCTGGTGCTCGACACCGACGGGCCGGTGGAGGAGCTGGATCACTACTGGGGGATCCGATCGCGCGGGTTCCGCGGGCTCGACGCCTGGCGCGCCCGCCGCGCGGCGGCGCTCCTGCACATCTCGCGGGTGACCGGCGATCTCTGGCGATCGAAACGGATCCCGGAGGAGCGGCTGTTTCCCTGTCCGAACGGCGCCGACCCGGAAGTGTTCCGGCCTGCAGGCGACGAGGCGCGGCGCGCCACCCGGCGCGCGCTCGGCCTCGATGGGAAACGGGTGGTCGGGTTTTCGGGAAACCAGCGCGCCTGGCACGGGGTGGGGCAGCTCCTGCGCGCGATGGCACCCCGGTTCGCGCAGGACCCCGATCTGCGGCTCCTTCTGATCGGTTCGATCGAGGATCGCGGCGCGCTGCGGCTCGACGATCTGCCGCCGCGCGTCATCGAGGAGCGGGTCGTGTTCACCGGCGCCGTGCCGTACGCCGCGATGCCGCGGCATCTCGACGCCGCCGACCTCCTGGTGCTCCCGTACCCGGCGCTGCCGCTGTTTCATTTCTCGCCGATGAAGCTGTTCGAGGCGCTGGCGATGGCGAAACCGATCGTCGCCTCGCGCCAGGGGCAGATCGGAGATCTTCTCGACGGTCTGTCGTCGGCGCGGCTGTACGATCCGGCGGTGCCGGGAGCGCTCGCCGCCGCGATCGATGCGGGCCTGGCGCTTCCGGCCGGGGCGGGTGCCGCCAGCCGCGGCTTTCTCGAAGGCGCGCACACCTGGGCGCATCGCGGCGCGCAGGTCGAAGCGGCCTGCCACGCGGCGGCGGGGCGGGGCCGGGGCGGGGCGTGAGACTTCTCTTCGTGATCGACAACGACGAGCCGCACGCCTCCGGCGGCGGCTACTACGCGCCGTTCAAGTTCGCGCAGTTCCTGGCGCGCCGCGGCCACGAGGTGCTGGCCTACGCCGCGCACGATCTCGGCTGGGTGCGGCCGGAGCCGCGCCTGCGGCTTCTCTTTCGTCCGACCCTGCCGCGGCGCGTCCGGATCCTGCGCAAGGCCGACAAGCTCCTGGCGCGCGCCGCCGATCGAATCATTCTGATGCCAGCCGCGGCGGCGCACCGGCCCGACTGGGTGTTCGGGGTCCTCAAGGAGTCGGCGATCAAGGCGGTCGCCGTCGGCCGCGCGGTCGGAGCGCGGGTGGCCAATTTCGTCTACGAGACGCCGCTCTGGCTTCGCGACATGGCGGGTGAGGAGGCCTCCGCGCGCGAATACACCGGCTACACCCGCGACCTGTGGGAGGCGACCCGACGCGCCTACCTCGCGTCCGATCGGCTCTTCCCGAACTCGGCGCTGGCGGGGGAGTGGGCGGCGCGCTGGCTCGACGGGCGGGTGGTCGCGCCGCCGATCCCGCCCGGGGTCGATCCGGACGAGATGCCGTTCGAGGCCGGGGCGGGCGCCGGCAGCGATCGCGCCCCCGCGGGACGCCTCCTCTACGTCGGCCGCCTCGCGCCGATGAAGCGGGTCGGCGATCTGATCGAAGCCTGCCGGCGGCTCGATCCGATCCCGGCGCTCGACCTGGTCGGGGAGGGACCGGAGGAGGCGCGCCTCCGCGCACTCGCCGCCGACCGCCCGGAGATCCGCTTCCACGGTTTCGTCGACGACCCGACGCTCTGGCGGATGTATGCCGCGAGCGATCTCGTCGTCTGTCCCTCGGCGTTCGAGGGGTTCGGCATGCCGCCGATGCAGGCCCTCTACTTCGCCAGGCCCTGCCTGGTCTCGGACATCCCGATCTTCCGGAGCATCTACGGCGACCACGTCGACCGCTTTCCGCTCGGCGACGTCGACGCGCTGGCGCAGGCGATCCGGCGGCTCCTCGCCGACCCGGCCGGCCGGGCCCGCCGCGGCGCCGAGGGGCGACGATTCGTGTTGGAGAATTTCACCTGGGCGGAGTCGGCGCGCCGGATCGAGGCGGCGCTCGCCGCGGCGGAGCCCGCGCGATGAGCGCGCCCCGTTCGAACGGCCTCAGGTCGCTCGCCGGGAATGCGGCGCTCTATGCCGGATCGAACGTCGCGCAACGGGGCGTCGCGCTCCTCCTGGTGCCGCTCTACGCGCGGCATTTCAGCACCGCGGAATTCGGCGCGATGGACCAGATCTACCAGGGGATCCTGCTGCTCATCCTCCTGACCTCGCTCGGGCTGCCGCAGGGGCTGGTGCGCGGCATCCACCTCGACACCACGACCGAGGACGAGCGCTCGCGCATGCTGGGCGCGCTCCTCGCGCTCCTCCTGCCGGTGGTCGCCGGCACCGCGCTCCTCCTGGCGCTCCTGCGCGGGCCGCTCGCGACCCTGCTGTTCCGCGGCGAAGGACGCGCCGAGTGGATCGTCCTCGGAGCGGGCTACTTCCTCGCGCTGTCGCTCTACCAGATGCCGCTCGAGCTCTTCAAGGTGCGGATGCAGGCGTCGCGCTACGTCACCTGGTCGCTCGTCGGGTTCGCCTTGGTCGTCGCCGGCAACATCTACCTCGTCGCGGTGCGCGACTGGGGCCTCCGGGGGATGCTGCTCGCCAACATGACCGCCTACGGAGTGCTCGCGGTGGCGCTGTGGCTGCTCGCCATGCCGACGCTGCGGTTCAACCTCGAATGGTGGCGGCTGGCGCCGCTGTTCGCGTTCGGGCTGCCGATGCTGCCGGCGCTCCTGGGCCGCCGCATCCTCGACGCCGCCGACCGCTACATGATTCCCTGGTACCACGGGCACGACGCGCTCGGCGTCTACGTCATGGGGGCGAAGGTGGCGGCCATCCTCGAAGGGCTGCTGCTGGTGCCGTTCCTGTATGCCTGGCAGCCGTTCTTCTATTCGATCGCCGCCGCCGCCGACGCGCCGAAGACCTTCGCGCGGGTCACCCGGATGATGGCGCAGGCGCTCGGCTTCCTGGTGCTCGCGGTGACCGCCCTGCGCGCGCCAATCCTCCAGGTCCTCGGGCGAGGCCGGTTCGCCGCCGCGGCGCCGATCGTCTCGATCCTGGTCCTCGCGGTCGCCTGCAACGG
>DATKFL010000333.1:0-10057 GCA_035511355.1 Dongiaceae bacterium | reverse complement strand
ACGTCGATCTCGTCGCCGACGTTCACTTGCGGGCTGCCGTCGACCCCGGTGAATTCGTCGAGGTCGATGATCCCTTCGGACTTGTACCCGACATCGACGATCACGCCGGTCGGCCCGACCCGCAGCACCCTCCCGCGGACGACCTCCCCTTCCGCCAGAGTGCGGAGGGACTGGTCGTACATCTCGAGCAGCTCCTGGTTCTGCGGGTCGACGGAGTCGTCGTCCGCCGCGTGCATCAGCCGGAGCGGCTCGCGTTTCTTGGGTTTGGGTGAGGAGCGTGGGGTGTGCGGCGGCGAATCGAGGCCGCCCATCGGATCGTCGTTGGTGTTCTGCAAGTCCATTCGGTCGGGTTCCTCCTTATTTTCGGGGGGCGGTCTGATGCCGTCCTCCCCGTCCGGGCAATCCTCACCGATCGATGATTCGTCGGGGAAGGCTGTCCAGGATGGCGGGATCATACGGACCGCCGTCGATGCTGTCAAGGTGGAAAATGAAGCGTTTTGAGGGGGTTACGGGGCGCCGGGGGATTCCGGGGGCTCGGCGAGGACGGCGTCGAGGGCGCGGAGGAAGCGCTCGTTTTCCGAATGGGTCCCGAAAGAGACCCGGACCGCGTCCCGGTATCCGTACGCCTCCATCGGCCGGACGATGACGCCACGGGCCAGGAGGCCCTGGAAAAGGGTCTCCCCCGCCAGGCCGGTCCGCATCAGGAGGAAATTGGCGACGGTCGGGATGAAATCGATCCGCCGGCGTCTGAGCTCGGTCTCGACGAAGCGCGCCTCGCGGGCATTCTCGGTGCGCGACCGCAGGACATGGCCGCCGTCCTCGAGCGCCGCCAGGGCCGCCGCCTGCGCCACCGAGGAGGTGTTGAAGGGCGACCGCACCGCCTCGAGCGCCCGGGCGATGTCGGGGGAGGTGATGCCGTACCCGATCCGGAGCCCCGCCAGCCCGTGGATCTTCGAGAAGGTCCTGAGGACGAGGACGTTCCGTCCGGCGCGCAGGAACTCGAGCCCGTCCGGGTAGTCGGGCGCCTCGACATAGTCGAAGTAGGCCTCGTCGATGACGGTCAGGACGTGCGGCGGCACCTGGTCGAAGTAGCGTTCGAAAGTCTCGCGCCCGACGTAGGTACCGGTCGGGTTGTTCGGATTGCCGACATAGACCAGGACGGTGCGGGCGTCGCAGGCGCGCGCCATCGCCTCCAGGTCGTGCCGTTCGTCGTGCAGCGGCACCGAGACCAGCGGCGCGTTCATCGCGAGGACCGAGATCCGGTACATGATGAAGGCGCGGTCGGCGACCACCGCGGTGCGGCCGGCGCCGAGAAAGGTCTTGGCGACGATCTCGACCAGCTCGGTCGACCCGTTCCCGAGAACCACCTGGGAGGCGCCGACCCGGTGGCGCGCCGCCAGCGCCTGTCGGAGCGCGTAGCCGCTTCCGTCCGGGTACCGGTTCACGCGGACCGCGGCGTCGCGCGCCGCCTCGAGGGCGCGCGGCGACGGGCCGAGCGGATTCTCGTTGCTCGCCAGCTTGACGACGTCGTCGAGGCCGCTCTCCTGGACCGCCGCCTCGATCGGCTTCCCCGGCACGTAGGGGACGATGCGGAGGACGTGGTCGGGGATGCGCGATTTCACCGGGTCTCCTTGAGCCGGGTCACCTCGGCCGGTGTCAGCGGCCGGTACTCCCCCGGCTTCAGGTCGCGATCGGCGATCGGGCCGATCGCGGTGCGCCGCAGCTTCAGGACCGGATGCCCCAGCCTCTCGAAGACGCGGCGGATCTGGTTCCTGCGCCCTTCGAACAGGACCACCTCGAGCCAGGTGTTCTGCTGGCTCGAGATGCGCGTCACCGGCGCCGGCAGCGTGCGCCGCCCTTCAAGATAAAGCCCGTGGCGCACCCGTTCAAGCGCCTCGGGTGGTGCGATCCCCTTCACCTTCACGCGGTAGACCTTCGGCACGTGGTTCGACGGGTGGGTCAGATGGTGCGCCAGTTCGCCGTCGTTGGTGAGGATGATCAGTCCCTCGCTGTTCCAGTCGAGCCGGCCGACCGGGAAGACCCGCTCGCGCACCCCGCGCAGCAGGCTCAGAACGGTCGGTCGCCCCTTCGGATCGCTCGCGGTCGAGAGCACGCCCTTCGGCTTGTGCAGGAGATAGTACACCGCCCGCTCGGCACGTCCGACCGAGTCGCCGTCGACCCTGACGGAGTCCCGCCCCGGATCGATGCGCGTCCCCAGCTCGGTGACGATCCGGCCGTTGACCGAGACCCGCCCCGCCTGGATGATCCGCTCCGCCTCGCGCCGCGAGGCGATGCCGGCGGCGGCCAGGACTTTCTGCAGGCGGACGCCACGCGACTCCTCCTCAGGAGTCGTCGCCGTCGTCGTCGCGTTCGCCTTCGTCCTCGGTCGCGTCCTCGTAGTGCGGGTCCGTTTCGTCATCGTCATCGTCGAGCGGCGCCATCGCCACCGGCTCGCTCCGCGGCTGGGCCGCCAGTTGCGCCGCCACCGCCCCGAACTCCTCGAGCGTCGGGAGGTCGGTCAGCGAGTTGAGGCCGAAATGGGTCAGGAACTCCTGGGTCGTGCCGTACAGGAGGGGCTTGCCGACCACCTTCTTGCGCCCGACCACCCGGAGCAGTCGGCGATCGAGAAGGGTCTGCAGAACGCCCCCCGGATCGGTCCCCCGGAGCGCCTGGATCTCCGGGGTCGTGACCGGCTGCCGGTAGGCCACGATCGCGAGCGTCTCGAGCGCCGCCGGCGACAGGCGCCGGCGGTTGCGCGACCGGAAGAGCGCCCGCACCCATTCGCCCAGCTCGGGGCGGGTGGTCATCCGGTAGCCGCCCGCGACCCGCAGCACCTGGAGCCCGCGGCCGTTCCCCTCCCAGTACGCGACGACGTCGTCGAGCGTCTGCTGCAGCGTCTCGCGCGACGCCGACGGGAAGAGATCGGCGAGGTCGCCGAGGGTGAGCGGCTCTTCGGCGGCGAACACCAGCGCCTCGACGATGGCGCGCATCTCGTCGGGGGCGGGTGGGGCGGCGTGGGCTTCAGGCATCGGCATGGCTCTCCTCGGTTGTGACCGGCGGCGCTTCCTCGGCCAGCACGATCAGGATGTCCGACTGGTGGTGGCTCTGGAAGGCGCGCGCCACCCTGAGGCGCAGCACCTCGAGCACCGCCAGGAAGGTCAGGATGAGGCTCAGCCTGTCGGCGAGCCCCTCGAACAGGGCGCTGAAGGCGATCTTCTTCTCGCGGTTGAGGGTGTCGACGAGCCAGGTCACCCGCTCCATGAGGCTGACGGTCTCGCGGGTGATCCGCTGCGTCGTGTTCTCTTCCCCCTGGCGCTTGAGGATCGTCTGGAAGGCGTTGACCAGGGCGTACAGGTCGACCTCGAGCCCCTGCTCGCCGGCGAACTCGGCGATCCGGCCGGCGGGGCGGGTGTAGACCAGCTCCATCGCCGCCTCCCGCTCCTGAAGCTGCTCGGCGGCGCGGCGCAACTCGGTGACCACCCCCTTGAGGCGTTCCGGCAGGTCGTCCTCGAGCGGGGCCTCGGCGGCGATCGCTTCGGGGTCGGGCGGCAGGAGCGAGCGCGACTTCATGTGCACGAGGGTCGCCGCCATCACCAGGTGATCGCCGGCCGCCTCGAGGTCGAGCGACTCGATCAGCCTAATGTAGAGGTCGCACTGGCGGACGACGTCGACGACGCTCACCCCGGCGATGTCGAGCTCGCCGGTCCGCACGAGGTGGAGCAGGAGTTCGAGCGGCCCCTCGAACCCGGCAATCGACAGTCGCGCCGGAGAGCGGCCCGGCTCCGGGGCCGGCGCCGGCAGGCCGCCGTTCACGACGTCGCCGCTCACGACGAGGCCCGGTCGAGGTGCATGGCCGCGCGCACCAGGTTCATGGTCGCCTGGGCCTCGCGACGCGCCTTGGCGGCGCCGGCCGTCAGGATCTCGCGCACCCGCCCGCCCGCGCCGGCGAGCGACCGCCGGCGCTCCTGCACCGGGGCGAGCGCCGGTTCGAGATGCACCAGGAGTCGCTTCTTGCAGTCGACGCAGCCGATGCCGGCGCTGCGGCAGCCCGCATCGACCTCGGCGCGGGTCGCCGGGTCCGAGAAGGCGCGATGGAAATCGAACACCGGGCAGACGTCGGGGTTGCCGGGATCGGTCCGGCGCTTGCGCGCCGGGTCGGTCACCATCGTCATGATTTTCTGGCGCAGGGTCGGCTCGTCGTCCGACAGGTTGATGGCGTTGCCGTACGACTTGCTCATCTTGCGACCGTCGGTCCCCGGCAGGCGCGGCACCCGCGTCGTCAGCCCCTGCGGTTCGGGGAAAACCGGGCCGTACAGGCTGTTGAAGCGGCGCGCGATCTCGCGGCAGAGCTCCAGGTGCGCCAGCTGATCCTCGCCGACCGGCACGAAGGCGGCCCGGTAGATCAGGATGTCGGCAGCCTGCAGCACCGGGTAGCCGAGAAAGCCGTAGTTCGTCAGGTCGCGATGGGTCACCTGCTCCTGCAACTCCGTGTAGGTCGGCACCCGCTCGAGCCAGGAGATCGGCACGATCATCGAGAGCAGGAGATGCAGCTCGGCATGCTCGGGGACGTGCGACTGCACGAAGATCGTCGAGCGCGCCGGATCGAGGCCGGCGGCCAGCCAGTCGGTCGCCATCGACAGGGTGTTCTCCCCGACGTGCGAGGGATCGGCGTATTCGCTCGTCAGCGCGTGCCAGTCGGCGATGGCGAAGAAGCAGTCGTGGGTGTCCTGCATCTTCACCCAGTTCTCGAGGGCGCCGACCAGGTGGCCGACGTGCATCGGGCCGGTCGGCCGAAAGCCGGACAGGACGCGCGGCCGGCCGGGAGGAGCCGGCGCCGGGGTGCCGGCGGTCACTTCGGCCCCGCCGCCTGGAAGACCAGTTTCACCATCCCGAGGGCGATGCGGTCGCCGCTGACCAGCGCCTGCGGCTTCCCGGGGGTGAGCCGTCGGCCGTTCACGAGCGTGCCGTTGAGCGCGCCGACCTCCTCGATCAGGTGATAGGAGCCGTCCTGCATCGCGAGGCGCGCATGCCGCCGCGAAACCGATCGGTTGATGTCGTACTGGGTCAGGTCGATCTCGGGGCGGGTGCCGGTGACCGGGTCGTAGCGGCCGATCACCGCCGAGGGATCGCGCAGGGTGAAAATCTTTCCGCCGCCTTCGAGGATGAGGATGCCGAGCGCCCCCTCGGGGATACGGGTCTCGCTGCCGCCCGCGGGAAGCGGCACCGCGGACGCCGTCGGCGCGGCGGGGGCCTTCCGCGCGACCGGCTCCGGCTCGGGCTCCGGTTCCGGGGGCGGAGGCGGCGCCGGAAGGTCGAGATCCACCGCCGCGGGCGGCGCGTCGGCGCGGGCCGTGGCGCCCGTCTGGGTCATTCCCTCGAGGCGGCTGTTGGCCTCCTGCAGCCGGTTGCTCAGCTTCCGGAGCATCCGCACGGCAATTTCGATGTTGGCGCGGATCATCCGGTCGAAGGTGGCGCTGTTGATCTCGATCACCTCGACGTCGCCGATCGCCTCGGCGTGCGTCGTGCGCGCCAGCCCTTCGAGCACCGCGAGCTCCCCGAAGAAGTCCCCCTTCTCCATGACGGCGAGCTCCTGCTTCATGCCGTCGCGGAGGCGGAACAGGCGCACCATGCCCGACTGGACGACATACATCTCGCTCCCGAGGTCCCCTTCCTGGAAGAGAGCCTCGCCGTCCTTGCGGCGGACGATCAGATTTTTGAACGGGTCGGAGGCCATGTATGTTCGTCGGGAGCGCGCGGAGTTTCGGCGCCGGCGGATGATATCGAAGTGACTTCGCGCCCGTCAAACGCGCCGCGCCTCCGACGCCGGGTAGAATCTCCCGCCCATGCGCTCCCCTTCCGCCGGCCTGGTCCGGCTTGCCGCTTTCCTGCTCGTCCTCGGCGCCGGCGTTCTCGCGATCGACCCGGTCGCGCCGGCCACGCGGGCGAAACCGGCACGGCCGGCGGCCGCCGGCGCGCTCCCGTGGCCCATCGACCGGACGCCCGCGATCGTCTCCACCTTCGGGGAGTACCGCTACGACCACCTGCACGCCGGGATCGACATCTCGACCGGCGGCTCGATCGGGGTGCCGGTGCACGCGGTCGCCGACGGCGCGATCTACCGGCTGAAGATCGAATGGCGCGGCTACGGCCGGGCGCTCTACCTGAAGCACGACCGTGGTGACGTTTCGGTCTACGGCCACCTCGACGCCTACGAGGAGAAGACGCTCGGGCTGGAGACCCGGGTCCGGAATCGCCGGCGCGAGACCGGGTCACCCTATCCCGGGGACCTCTTCCTCGATCCCCCGGTGCGGGTGACCAGGGGGCAGGTGATCGCCTACACCGGTGAATCGGGGGTCGGCCCGCCGCACCTGCATTTCGAGATGCGCGGGCCGCAGGACAATCCGATCGACCCCTTCCGATCGGGGATCGCGGCGCCGCCCGACCGGAGCGCTCCGGTGCTCGATTCGATCCTGCTGACGGCTGCCACGCCGGCGACGGTCATCGATGGCGGCTGGCGCGCGAGAAGCGTCGAGCTCGCGCGGCGCGGTGCCGGGTTCGAGCCCTCCGCCCCGACCCTGGTCGACGGCCCGGTGCTCGCGACCCTCGTGGCCTGGGATCCGGTGGGCGACGGGCGCGCCGGGCTCGCCTCGGTGCGGATGGCGCTGGACGGCGCCGACTGCTTCAAGGTCGAGGTGGCGGCGTTCCGGTTCGACCAGTACCCGATCGCCGGGCTCCTGTTCGATCACCGCGCCAGCCGCATGGGGCCGATGCGCATGGGGTTCCGACTCGCGCCCCTGCCGGGGAACGTCTTCGCGGAGGGACGCTGCGGGGGCGCCGGCGGTCCACCGGGATCGCTCGACCTCCCGCCGGGAGAGCACCGCCTGGAGATCATCGCCCGGGATGCTTCGGGGCTCGAGAGCCGGGCGCGGATTCCGCTGCGCCGGGTCGCGCCGGGCTCGAGCCCGCCCGCCGCGACCCCGGCCGGTGCGGCGGGCGGGTCGCTCGACGGCGCCGCGCTCCGGTTCTTCCCCGGGTTCTTCGAGGCGACCCTGCCGACCGGACGCGTCCCACCGTCGATCGATCGCTGCGGCGCGCCGGTCGCCGGTCTCGCCTGGCGCGCGCTCGAGGGGGAGCGACTGGTGGCGCTGCCGATCGACTACGAGACCGGCGCCGCCCTCTCCGCGACGATTGCCGCCGGCGGCATCGACCCGGCCTGTCCCCTGGTGACGTTGCTCGGCGGGACGCGCATCTTCCGCCCGGGGGTCTCCGAAGCGCTGCGCCAGGAGGCCGGCGCCGCCACCGTCGACCTTCCGGCCGGGGCCCGCTTCTTTCCGGGACCGGTCGTGCTGCGAAGCGGCGCGACCTCCGACCTGCCCGCGGGTCTGCGTCCGGTGGCGGAAGCGATCGACCTGCTTCCGAGCGGCGAGGCGCTCGACGCGCGCGGCACGCTCGCCTTCCGCGTCGACCCGGCGCTCGGCGACCCGCGACGGCTCGGGATCTATCGGTACGACGAGACGGCGCGGCGCTGGGGATTCGAGGGGGACGATGCCGAGCCGGGGGGCGGGACGGTCTCGATCCCGTTCCGCCGGTACGGCCGCTTCGCGCTCCTGGCCGACGAGTCGGCGCCGGAGATTCTTGAAGTCCGTCCGCGCGGCGGCGTGGTCGGCAGGCGCCCGGCGTTGAGCGTGCGGGTGGCGGAGGTCGGCAAAGGGCTCGGCTGGGACGGCGTCCGCCTGGTGCTCGACGATCGCCCGATCGCGTCGGAGTTCGATCCCGACCGGATGACCGCGCGGCCGTTCGAGCCGCCGACGCTCGCGGTCGGCAGGCACCGCCTGACCGTCACGGTGACCGATCGGGCGGGCAACGCTGCGGAGCCGGTGACGGTGGAGTTCGAGGTGCGCTGAGGCCGGCGCGCCCCGGGAGCTACCGGCGGTCGTTCGCCAGCGGCACGATCCCCGACCTGAAGGTCTCGATCAGCCCGTGCATCTCGGCGGCCAGCGCCTTCTCCTTCTCGGGGTTGGGCGTCGCGCTCGCCTCGCCAAGCCCGCGCCCGTGCGCCAGGCCGATGACGAAGTACTCGACGTCCTCGCGCGGGCTGTAGAAGACGTGCGCCTCGAGCGGTCCTTCGCCGAGGCGGTTCTTGACCGAGTCGAGGTAGCGGCCGGTGACCGTCCAGACCTCGTTGTACTTCTTCCACTTCCCCTGCTCCACCTTGAGGTCGTCCTGGGCGAACTCGAATTCGCCGCACCAGCGCATGTAGTCCCGCAGGTCCTTGAGCAGGGTCTCCTTGTCGGCGACCCGATCCTTCTTCTCGGTCTGGTTGTAGACCACGAGAATCTGGTAGGTGTCGTCCGGCGCTCCGGTGCGGATGCGGAAGTAGCCGCTGTACTGATCGGCGCCCGGTTCGGTGCCGATGATCCCGGTCGGGAAGCGGCCCTTGGCGCTGGCGGCAATCGGCGCGAACTCCCATTCCTTGCGGTTCGGGACCGCCTTGTCGAACTCGAAGGTGATCCGGTTGTACTTGTCGAGGAAGCGCTGCAGGCCGCCGACGACGTTCGAGTACTTGAACAGGTCGTAGGTGTTGTCGGCCAGCTTGGTCGTCTGGCGCTTGCCTTCCGGGTCGGTGTAGGAGATCTCGATCCCGGGGAAGGTGATCTCGTTGAGCCGGCGCGCCATCACCAGCTCGTTGAAGATGACGACGTACTGCCGGGGCTTGAAGCTCTGGATGCTCGCGTAGAAGTTGTTTCCCTCGACCCGGCGGGCCGAGGACTGCTCCTGGGCCGCCTGGTCCTGTCCGACCGCGCGCTGGAAGGTCTCCTTCACCGAGACCCCGTCGGGGTAGGTCTGCTTGAAGGAGACGTCGGTGAAGGTCTTGCCGCTGGTGTCGTACACCAGCATGTTCGTGATCAGCGAGAACTTCTCGGCCGCGAGGTCGAACTTGGCGCTGTACTGCGGATAGGCGGTGAACAACGGCGTGCCGGTGCCGGAGTCCTGGGCGATCGACGGGACCGCGGCAAGGATCGCGAGGACGACGAGCACCAGCGCCAGACGACCTGCTTTCATCGGGGAGGCTCCTCCTGGCGGCGCCATCACGGCCCGCCGTGCGGCCATTGAATCTGCTGCAGGCGGCGGATTATAGCATGCGCTCGCGCGCGCTCCGGGAGGAGCGCACGAGCGCGATCGCCGCGGCGAGAGCACCCGCGGCGACGAGCGCGGTCGCCGGCGTGCCGGTGGCCCGGTCGCCGTCGAGCCGGCCCGACACCTTGAGGACGATCGACAGGGCGTTGCTCAAGGCGTGCGCCGCCATCGCCGGCCTGAGACTTCCGGTCGCATCGCGCAGCCACGCCACGTAGAGGCCCAGTCCGACGACGCCGACGAACCGCCAGGGATCGAGGTGGAAAAGGGCGAAGAGCAACGCCGAGGCGGCGATGCCGGCGGCCCGCCCGCCCAGATGGTGCGTCAACCCGGCCTGCAGGTATCCGCGGAACAGGAGCTCTTCGCAGGCACCCGGCACGATCGATAGCGCGAGGAGGAGGAGCGCCACGTCGATCGGACCGCGGTACACCAGGAGCCGGTCGAGCAGGGTGAACGGCTCCGGGGTCGGAAAGACGCTCTCCTGCCAGGTGCCATAGAGCGTCAGGAGATGATTGAGCGCGACGGCGCCGAGCAGCGCTCCGGTCATGGCGCGCGCGCCGATCGGCGGCCACGGCAGGACGCGCGCCGGGTCGAGGTAGAACCAGCGCACCGCGAGGATCGCCGGCAGGGCCATGAACAGGAACTGGCTGACGACGAATTGCGAGAGAACCCACGCGGGGCCGACGCCGACGAGCTGCAGCGGCGCGGCGGTGAAGATGGTCAGGAAGAAGGCCATCCCCGCGACCAGAGCCATCTCGCGCGGCCCGGGCGCGGGGCGGCCGGGAAGCATGTCGAAGCGGTCGTCGTCCGGGGGATTCAGTGAGGTGGGCAGGCGCTCGGCGGACATGCCGGGCGCGACCTAGGAGCCTGTCCGGGAAATAGCGATGGCCGCGCACAGGGTGCTTGCGGCCGGAGGCAAGGC
>DATKFL010000332.1:0-7064 GCA_035511355.1 Dongiaceae bacterium | reverse complement strand
ACTGCCTGCCGGATCTCGACCGCTTCTTCGCCGAGGTGCGCCGGGCGCTACGTCCCGGCGGGCTGTTCGGCTTCAACTCGTCGTTCTACGCCGGCACCTTCGTCCCCGGCACCGAGCGGTTCTACGACGAGTGGATGATGGCGTCGGTGCGCTGGCTCCGGGATCAGGAGACGGCAGCGCGGCGCGAGGGACGCCCCGGCATCAAGCGGCAGCGCGGCACGATGAAGGCGGCCGGCACGCGCCGCTGGCAGTCGCCGGAGGAATACCGCGCGCTGCTCGCGAAGCACGGCTTCACCGTCGACCGGCTGCACCAGCGCACCGTGATCATGACGCAGCACTCCTTCGAGACGGTCGGCGCCTTCGACGGGCTGGCCACCGTGCTCCTCAGCGGCTATCCGGCCGAGGTGGCGTGCGAGGCGCTGACCCGTTCGGTCGCCGCCGGTCTCGAAGCGATCGGGCGGATCGAAATCCCGCGTTACTGGCTCGAGATGACGGCGCGGCGCGACGAGGCGGCGGCATGAGCGCGGAAGAGCTGCGGCCTCTCGCGGGGAAGGTGGCGATCGTCACCGGCGCCGGCGGCGGCATCGGCCGCGCCACCGCGATCGCCCTGGCGCGCGCGGGTGCCGCCCTGGTCGCGGTCGGGCGCACCCCGGCACGCCTCGAGGAGACCCTGGCCCTGGTCCGCGCCGGGGCGGGCGCGGACGCTCCCGGCTTCGCGCAGGCGGCCGACATCACGAGCGAAGACGACATGCGGGTCATGGCGGAGCGCGCCGTGGAGCGGCTCGGCCGGATCGACATCCTGGTCGCCGCGGCCGGCATCCTGCGCGCCGGTCCGGGCGGCCCGCGGCCGGCGGTCGACACCCCGGCAGACGAATGGACGACCGTCCTGCGCACCAACCTGCGCGGGACGTTCCTCTCCAACCGCGCCGTGCTCGGCGTGATGATGCGCCAGAAGAGCGGCGACATCGTGAACGTCTCGTCCACGTCGGGGCTCAAGGGGTTCGCCTACGACGCCGCCTATTGCGCCTCGAAGTTCGGCATCCTCGGGCTGAGCGAGGCGCTGTACGAGGAGGCGCGGCTGTACGGCGTGCGGGTGCAGGCGCTCCTGCCGGGTCCGGTCGAGACCGGCATCTGGGAGCAGAACCGCCCGGTGCCGCCGCCGGAGAAATCGCTCGAGGTGGCGCAGGTGGCCGAGACCATCCTCTACCTCGTGACCCTGCCGCGCGACGCGGTGCTGCACGGACCGGTGATGGTGCCGTTCCGGGTGCACCGGCGGCCGGCCTGGCGCGCCGCCGTCCTCGGCGGCGTCGCGGCGACCCGCGGGGAGAGCGCATGAGCGGCGCCCGCCTCGACGGCCAGTCGGCGATCGTCACCGGCGGCGCCGGCGGCATCGGCCTGGCCACGGCGAAAGCGCTCGCGCGACTCGGCGCGGCGGTGACCGTCGTCGACGTCGACGCCGATCGCGCCCGCGCCGCGGCCGCCGCGGTCGCGGCCGACTCCCCCGCCGGTGGTGCTTTGCCGGCCGCCCTCGCGCTCGACGTGACGCGGGCCGGCGACATGGAGACGATGGCGGCGGAGGTCCTCGCGGCGCGCGGCCGGATCGACATCCTGGTCGCCGCGGCCGGGATCCTGCGCGGCGAAGCGGGGCGGCCGCAGATGCTGCACGAGACCGCCGCCGACGCGTGGGACCGGGTGATCGACATCAACCTGACCGGCACCTACTTCGCGAACCGCGCCGTCCTCCCGGCGATGCTCAAGGCGAAGTCCGGAAACATCGTCAACGTCTCCTCGACCTCCGGGAAAAAGGGCCTGGCGTACGACGCCGCCTACTGCGCGTCGAAGTTCGGCGTCATCGGCCTGTCGGAGAGCCTCGCCGAGGAGGCGCGGCCGCACGGGGTGCGGGTGCAGGTCGTTCTCCCTGAGGTCGTCGACACGCCGATGCTGGCGCAGAACGGCCCGCTCTTCCGCCCGAAGGAGATGCTGCCGGCCGAGAGGGTCGCCGCCTTCATCACCCACCTGGTGACCCTGCCGCAGGGGATGGTGCTGGTCAATCCGGTGCTCGGCGTCTTCCGCGCCGGGCGGAAGGCGGGGGCGGGCGCATGAGCGACGCGACCGACGGCAAGGCCCGCCTCGGCCTCAAGGTGATCTCGATCGGCCAGGGGCCCGAGTCGCACCTGGTGATGGGGAACCTGCACCTGCGCCAGGGTCAGTTCGCGCGCGCCATCCAGGAGTTCCAGGCCGCCATCGACAAGAAGGAAGACATGGCGATGGCGTACGTCGGCCTCGGCAACGTGCACCTGATGCAGAAGGACGACGCGGCCGCGGCGGCGGCCCTCGACGAGGCGCTGCGGCTCAACCCGAACCTCGCGCCGGCGCACTTCAACCTCGCCGTGCTGCGCCTCCGGGAGAAGGATCGCGCCGGGGCCCAGGCGGCCTTCGAGCGCGCCGTCGAACTGAATCCCGACATGCTCACGGCGCGGTTCGCCCTCGGCAACCTGTACCTCGCGCAGGGGCAGTACGAGAGCGCCATCCGCCAGTTCGAGGAGGCGCTCCGGATCAAGCCGTCGTTCGCGATGGCGCGCTTCCGGCTGGCGCGCGCCCACCGCGCGCTCGGCCAGGAGATGCCGGCGCTCGAGGCGTTCGAGGCGGGACTGAAGCTGAACCCGCGGCTCGCCGTGGCGCAGCTGCAGCTGGCGGAGATGCACGCCAAGAACAAGCGCTACCCGGAGGCGATCGCCGCCTACCAGAAGGCACTGCAGGCGCGGCCGCGCGTCGTGCTCGTGCATCTCCGGCTCGGCGACATGTTCCTGGAGCAGTCGCAGTACGCCGACGCCGAGACCGCCTACACCCAGGCGCTGACCCTCGCCCCGAAGCGCGCCCTCGTGCAGGTGCGCCTCGGCGAGCTGTACGCGCGGCGCCAGGAGCCCGAGCGCGCCATCACCCGGTTCAAGGAGGCGCTGGCCCTCAACCCGCGCCTGGTCGAGGTGCAGCGCCGCCTCGGCAACGTCTACGCCGCCGCCGGCCGCCACGACGAGGCGATCGCCGCCTACCAGGCGGCGGTGGCGCTCAACCCGCGCATGGCGCTGGCGCTGTGCGACATGGGCGATTCGTGGAACGCCCTCGGCCGGCCGGCCGAGGCGGCCGAGTCGTACCGCCAGGCGTTGCAGGTCAACCCCGACCTCGACCGGGCGGCCGAGCGACTCGAAGTCGCCGAGGCGGAGGCGGCGCGCCGATGAGCCAGTTCGCCGGCTGGGACGGAGCGCGACCGAGGTTCCGCCAGGACCTCCAGGTGCTGCGGCGCCTCGGGACGGTCGCGCGCCACACGACCTATTACGTCCGCGATCCCGTGAGCCTCGAGACCTTCGAGTTCGGCGAGGAGGGCGCCTTTCTCTGCCAGCAGCTCGACGGCAGGAGCGGGGCCGGGGATCTGCGCGCCCGCTTCGAGGCGCGCTTCGGCGAGGCGCTGTCGCAGCGCGACCTCGACGTCTTCATGGACCAGCTGGCGCACAAGGGCATGCTCGAGGGGCAGAAGAGCTCGGGCGGCCCGCGCACCTTCGCGGAGTACTTCGACCCGGAGGTCTTCCTGCCGTGGTTCAACATCCCGCTGATCCACGGCGACCGGATGATCGGGGCGGTGGCGCGCCACGTGGAGTGGCTGTTCTCGTGGCCGGTGCACGTCGTCTGCGGCGGCATCGTGTTCTGGGGACTGTGCCTGTTCGTCGCGCACTTCACCGAACTGATGGCGCTGGTGTCGCGGAGCCTGTCGCTCAACTTCTTTCTCCTCCTCGCCTTCACGTCGTGCTTCCTCGTGCAGAGCCCGCGCCTGATGCTGCACGGCGTCATGGCGAAGCGGTGCGGCCGCCAGGTCTCGGAGATCGGCGTCGCCTTCATGTACTACGTCCTGCCGGTCTTCTATTGCGACTGGACCGATGCGATCTTCGTCACCGACCGGAAAAAGCGCTTCTGGGGGATCGGCGCGGGGCTCTACTACCAGACGGTCCTCTGGGCGCTGGCGGTCATCTTCTGGCGGATGACGCTGCCGGGGAGCGACGCCAACGCGTTCTGGCTGAACCTCGCCTTCGCGACCAGCCTCGGCCTCTTCCTGTTCAACGCCAACCCGCTCGTGAAGATGAACGCCTACCTCCTGCTGGTGAACAAGGTGCAGGTGCCGCGCCTCCGCGAGCGGTCGCTCGGCGCGTTCGGCGCCTGGGTCACGTTCCGCCGGCCGAGCGAGGTCTTCACGGCGCGCGAGAAGCGCTGGTTCATCATCTACGGCCTCTCGGTCTTCTGCTACGCCATGTTCCACCTCGGGCTGATCGCCTACTTCTTCTGGGGGAACCTGGTGCCGCTGTACGAGGGGCGCGGGGCGCTCGCGGCGCTCCTGCTGTTGATCTTCGTCATGCACAAGCCGATCTTCGGCGCGCTCGCGACGGTGCCGCCGATCGCGTGGCTCCTCGATCGACGCGGCGGATGGGCGCGCTGGACGGTGCGGGCCGCGATCCCGGCGGCGATCCTGATCGTGCTGCTCCTCCCCTACCCGTACCGCACCGGCGGGGCGTTCCAGTTCCTGCCGTCGCACCGCGCCGAGATCCGCACCGAGGTCGAAGGGGTCATCGAGGAGGTGCTGGTGCGCGAGGGGGACGAGGTGAAGGCCGGGCAGCCGGTGGCGCGTCTCGGCCCCCGGAACCATGCGCGCAACCTCACCGCGGCGAAAGGCCGTCTGGAAGGGGCGCGCGCCCGGCTCGACCTGGTCGAGCGCGGGCCGCGTCCGGAACAGATCGCCTCCGCCGAAGCCAAAGTGGAGAGCGCGAAGGTCGAGGCGACCTGGGCGGCGGAGCGCGCGAAGCGCTTCGAAGGGCTCTACGCCGAGAGCCTCCTCGCCGAGCAGGACTACGAGTCGGCGCTGGCGGCGCGCGAGTACTCCGCGGCGCAACTGGACGAGGCGAAGGCGACCCTCCTTCTCGCGGCCAGCGGGGCGCGCCCCGACGCGTTGCGGGCGCTCAGGGCCGAGGTCGATTCGCTCCAGACGCTGGTCGACGATTTCGAAACCGACGTGGCGCGCACCACCCTGGTCAGCCCGATCGACGGCCGCGTGGTGACGCCGCACGTCGAGGAGATGGTCGGCACCTGGCTCGAGCCCGGCACGACCGACCTCGTGGCGGTGATCGAGAACACCCGCACCGTGCTGGCCGAGGTCTCGGTCCCCGAGCAGGAGGTGGCCGACATCCGCCCCGGCGCGGCGGTGACCCTGGTACCGTGGGGATACCACGACGAGCCGGCGCGCGGCACCGTCGTGGCGATTGCCCCGGTCGCCGAACCGAATCCCGGGTCGTCCGACGTGCACAGCGTCGCCAACGGCCCCGGAAGCGTCGGTCTCCTCGGCACCGTGAGCTCCGCGGCGCGGGTCGTGCGGGTCCTCGCCGAGATTCCCGACGCCGGCGGCCGGCTGAAGATCGACACCACCGGCTTCGCCAAGATCGACGTCGGACGGCGTCCCCTGTGGGACGTCCTGTTCCGCCCCCTCTGGCGCTGGTGCTGCGTCGAAGTCTGGTCGTGGATCCCGTGAGCGCCCGCGGCGCGCGCGCGCAGAAACCGCAGGGGCTGCCGGCGATCTTCGAGCGGCTGACGCAGCGCCCCGCCTCGATGGAGACCGGTCCGCCGGACGCGCGCGTCCTGCGCGCCGCGCAGTTCCGCGCCATCGCGACGCGCGGCTTCGGCGACCCGCAGAATTCCTACCCGCACGCCATGGCCTGGTTCCGCGACCGGCTGTTCGTCGGGACGACGCGCAACATCCTCCAGCTCGTCAGCATCGCCCCCGACCCGTCGACCGACGCCTTTCATCTCTGGCCGGTGCGGGTGCCGGACGGAACCAACGCGTTGTCGCTCGATCAGGGCTGCCAGATCTGGCGCTACGACCCGCTCCAGGGCGCCTGGGAGATGACCTTCCGGTCGCCGCGGCTGGAGCACGCCGGTCATTCGGTCTGGCGCGATTTCGGCTACCGGAACATGGTGGTGATGCAGACCCGATCGGACCCGCAGGAGGCGCTCTACGTCACGACGATGTCGTCGTCGCGCGGCAACGGCGCCTCGATCCTGCGCTCGGTGGACGGCATCGATTTCCAGCCGGTCACGAAGCCGGGCCTCGGCGATCCCGGCGTCACCTCGTTCCGCGCGCTCGTGGCGTTCCGCGATCGACTGTACACCGCGCCGGCCGGCCGCGCCCGTCTCTGGACGCACTCCGACTCCCCGGTCGTGCTCGAGTGCATCGACCCGCGCACCTCCGACTGGCGCGCCGTCTGCGAGCCGGCCTTCGGCGACCCGACCGACCTGACGATCTTCGAGATGGCGGTGTTCAACGATCACCTGTACGCCGGCACCGGCAACGCCGTCGACGGCTTCCATGTCTGGAAGACCGACGCGCAGGGGGCGCCGCCGTACCGGTGGAAGAAAGTGATCACCGCCGGCGCCTATCGCGGCCGCCTCAACGAGGTGGTCATGAGCATGGCGGTGTTCGGCGACGCGCTCTACGTCGGCGGCGGCGTGCGGCGCGGCGGGTTCGACCGCGAGTACAAGGTCGGCCCGGCGGCGGCGGAGCTGATCCGGATCCACCCGGACGATTCGTGGGACCTGGTCGCCGGCACGCCGCGGCTCACACCCGTCGGGGCGAAGAAACCGCTCTCGGGGCTCGGCCCGGGCTTCGGGAACCCCTTCACCGGCTACATCTGGTGCATGCAGGAGCACGACGGCGTCCTGTACGTCGGCACCTACGATTCGAGCGTCTTCCTCTCCTACGTCGACCTCGAGAAGGTCCCGCCGCGCAAGCGTTTGATCCTCGGCGCGCTCGGCCCAGAGAACATCGTCCGGCAGGAGGCGGGCTTCGACCTGTGGGCCTCGGCCGACGGGGTCTCCTGGACGCGCGTCACCCGCACCGGCTTCGGCAACCCCTACAACTACGGCGTGCGCACGATGGCGAGCACGCCGTCGGGCCTGTTCGTCGGCGCCGCCAATCCGTTCGGCCCGGACGTGGCGATGCAGACGCCGGCCGGGTGGACCTACGCTTCCAA
>DATKFL010000331.1:0-8706 GCA_035511355.1 Dongiaceae bacterium | reverse complement strand
CGCTGGCCGAGGTCGAGCCTCTGATCGCCGGGGCGCTGGTCATCGATCAGCCGGGGCTTCTGGCGCGCCTCGCCTCGGGATACCGGAAGATCCCCGACGACGCGGCGGCGCGCCGGCTCGACGCCCGGGCGCTCGACGCCGCCGCCGCGATGACCATCTCCCGGCCGCGGGCTTTGGCGATCGCGGCGATCTGCCGCCAGTGGGGGACCGACGGAGTGGCGCTCGAGCCGCCGACCCGCGCCCGGCTCGACACGCTCCTGGCCGGGCTCGGAGATCCGTGGTGAGGTTCCGGAACGCCGCGGCCCTCCTCCTGGCCGCGGCGCTCGTCGCCAGCACCAGCACGCCCCTCCGAGCGCAGTCGGTCCCGACGCTCTCGGGGGCGATTCGCGGCACCGTGAGCGACGCCGACTTCGACACCGCCCTGCCGCGCGCCCGGGTCACCATCGTCGAGGCGTTCCTGACCACGCTGACCGACGACTCGGGGCACTTCGTCTTCGAGCGGGTGCCGCCCGGCGCCTACTCCCTGTCGATCACGCGCGACGGTTACCAGCGCACGGTCGTGACCGATGTCCTGGTGGCCCCCGGCGCCCTGGCCGAGGTGCGGGTCTCGCTCAGCCTCGAGGTCCAGGAGATGGAGGAGATGGTGGTCACCGCCCAGGACCTCCTGGCGGGGAACGAGATGGCGCTGCTCGAGATCCGATCCGAGGCGACCGCGGTGCAGGACGCCATCTCGTCGGAGATCATGCGCAAGACCGGGGCGAGCGACGTCGCCGGCGCGCTCAAGTTCGTGGTCGGCGCCTCGGTCACCGGCGGCAAGTACGCCACCGTGCGCGGGCTCTCGGATCGCTACACCGGCACGACCCTGAACGGCGTGCGGGTGCCGAGCGCCGACCCGCGGCGGCGCGCCGTGCAGGTCGATCTCTTTCCGACCGGCACCATCGACAACGTCACGGTCACCAAGACCTTCACCCCCGACCTGCAGGGAGACTTCACCGGCGGCGGCGTCGACATCCGCACCAGGGCGGTGCCGGAGGAGGCGACCCTGGCGGCCTCGTTCGGCGTCGAGTACAACACCCAGGCGACCGGCAACAAGGACTTCCTCTCCTACGAAGGGGGCGGAACGAGCTTCTTCGGCATCGCGGGCGACGATCACAAGCTTCCCGACGAGGCGCGCCAGAAGCTTCCGACCCTGCCGGTCGCCACCTACAACGCCGTCACTCCCCAGAAGACCGCCGAGGCCCAGACCTGGGATCGGTTCATCCGGTCGTTCGATCCGGTGATGGGCGTGTCGCGGCAGGAGCCGGGGCCGAACACCTCCTTCTCGATCGCCGGCGGCAACCGTTACGACCAGGGGGAAGGGAGCGCGGTCGGGGTGATGGCGGCGCTCAGTTACAACCACAAGTACGACTTCTACAAGGATGGACAGAGCAACAACTTCGAAGTCTCCGTTCCCGACCAGCCGTTCGTCCTCGGGCAGGTCCGTTCCGACAGCGCCGGTGTCGATGAAGTCCTCGTGGGGCTGCTCGGCTCGTTCGTCTACCAAGCGGACAAGGACAACGAGATCGGCTTCCGCCTGATCGCCAACCAGTCGGCCGAGGACGAGGCGCGGTTCCAGCAGAGCGGCTCGAGCCTCATCTTGCAGAACCAAGCGTTGCACTATACCGAGCGGACGGTGGCCTCGGGGCAGTTGTACGGCCGGGAGAAATGGGTCGACGCCGGGCCCGCGGGAGTGTCGCTCGACTGGTATGCCGCCTACAACATCACGCGTCAGGACGAGCCGGACGTCCGGTTCTTCCGGAACCAGTTCGACACCAACACCCAGGTGTTCAGCCGGCCGTCGAACACCACCGATTCCGAGATCACCCGCCGGGTCTTCCGAAACATCGGGGAAGGTGGCTGGCAGGGAGCGGTGAACGTCACCCTCCCCTTCACCCAGTGGTCCCAGTCCGAGGGGAAGATCCGGGGCGGCCTGTTCTACGACGCGACCGACCGCGAGTACAACGAGGACACGTTCGTCTACCACTTCGTCACCGGCATCCCGCCGAACAACCCGGCGGTGCGGCTCAACAACTCCTACCTGACCTACAAGGCGACGTCGGCCGACTCCCTCTGGACCGACGTCTTCCTCGATCAGGAGCGGATCGGCCTGGCGGGGAACCGCTGCGAGCCACCCGACGTGCGAGTCGGGAACCCGAACACCGCCGGCTGCTCGGCGCACAACCAGCTTCTCTGGTACCTCGACCCGCAGAGCGGCACCGACATCGACTACACCGGCGACCAGTCGGTGCAGGCGGCCTACGCGATGGGAGAGCTGCCGCTGAACGCGAAGCTCAAGGCGATCGCCGGGGGGCGCTACGAGAAGACGCAGATCTCCATCTTCCCGGAGAACGAGTTCGACCGGATCGAGGTGATCGAGCTGCGACCGGGCGGCAATCGCGCGCTGGTGCCGATCACCAACGCCGAGGCGGCGGCGTCGATCGACGAGGCGTCGTTCCTCCCGTCGGCCGGCCTGATCTACGCGATCGAGCCGAAGATGAACCTGCGCGCCTCCTGGAGCCGGACCCTGGCGCGCCCCACCTTCCGCGAGCTGGCGCCGGTGGCGACCGAGGAGTACCTCGCCGGCGACGAGTTCGTCGGCAACATCGACCTGACCCTGTCGAGCATCGTCAACTACGACCTGCGCTGGGAGTGGTTCCGCCAGGAGGGGGAGGTCCTGGCGGCGAGCCTCTTCTACAAGAGCCTGAGCGACCCGATCGAGTTGATCTCGTTCGTGGTCGGCGGGCGCAACTTCGTGCAGCCGATCAACTACGAGCACGGGACCGTGAAGGGGACCGAGATCGAGGCGCGTTATCCGCTCGGCGGGCTGAGCGACAAGCTCGAGGGGCTCGCGGTCGGCGCCAACTACACGATCCTCGACTCCGAGGTGGACGTGCCGCCCGAGGAGCAGCAGGGACTGGTCCCGTTCGGGCTGGCCGAGGAGAAGCGGAGGCTGCAGGGGCAGCCCGACACCCTGCTCAACGCCAACATCAGTTTCGACCACGAGCGGCTCGGAATCTCGACCGGGCTCTACTACAACGTCGTCGGCGAGACCCTGGCTACCGGCGCCGCGGTCGGCGAGAACGGCGGCGTGCCGAACTCGTTCGAGAAGTCCTACCGCACGCTCGACTTCACCTACGCGCAGCGGATCGTGAAGGGGAAGACCGACCTGTCGTTCTCGCTGAAGGCGAAGAACCTCCTGGCGCCGGAACGGGAAAGCGTCTACCGGTCCCCGGACGGCCAGGAGGTGACCAAGCGGCTGCGCGACACCGCAGTCCTGTACGGCCTCTCGTTCAACCTGAAATGGTGAGTTCCGGGCGGCTCCGTCATCGATTCGTCACATGAAAGTCATCCGGGCGTGACACCTCCACGTCACGATCATCCTCGATGCGAACCAGACTGCCTGCCCTCGTCGCCATGACCCTTCTGGCCTGCGCCGCCGGCTCGTCCTTTTCGCGGGCCGCCGGGGAGGCCTCGCCGATCGACGCCAGCCGGCAGACCCTCGCCCGCTGGGTCGAGACCCAGCAACTGATCGCCAAGGAAAAGCGCGACTGGCAGGAGGGGAAGCAGATCCTCGCCGGCCGCATTGCCCTGATGCAGGCGGAGATCGCGGCGCTCGAGGCGTCGATGAAAGAGCAGCGCGACTCGGGGTCGGAAACGGTCACCAAGCAGAACGACCTGGCCCGGGAGAGCGGCTCGCTCGAATCGGCCGAGAAGGCGCTCAAGGAGTGGGCGACCGGTCTCGAGGGGAGCCTGCACACCCTCGAGCCGCGCCTGCCGGACCCGCTGCGGACCAGGCTGGCGCCGCTGTACGGCCGGATGCCGCGCGACGCCTCCGCGACCACCGTCAGCCTGGCCGAGCGATTCCAGAACATCGTCGGCATCCTGAACGAGATCAACAAATTCAACGGAGAGGTCGGCATGGTGAACGAGGTGCGCACGCTGGCCTCCGGAAAGCCCGCGGAGGTGCGGACGATCTACGCCGGCCTGGCGCAGGCCTGGTACCTGAGCGCCGGCGGCGAAGCGGGTGTCGGACGGCCCGGTCCGGAGGGCTGGGCGTGGACTCCGGACAACAGCCTGGCGCCGTCGATCGGCCAGGCGGTCGAGATCCTCCAGAGCAAGTCGAAGCCGGCCTTCGTGCCGCTTCCAGTGAGAATCCAGTGAGCGCGCGCCGCCGTTCCGCATGGCTGGCCCTGGCCTCACTGGCTCTGGCCGCCCTGGCCCTGGCCGCCGCGCCTCTGGCCTGGGCGGAGGGCGATGCTCCGGCGCCGGAGAGCGCGCCCCCGACGACCGCCGCACCGGAGGCGGCGCCGGCCGCCACGTCGCTCGACAAGGCGACCGAGCAGGCGCGCCGTGACCTCGACGAGAGCATCAAGACCCTGGCCGCGCTGCGCGAGTCGATCAAGGCCGAGAAGGTGCCGATGAGCGAAGAGCTGACCGCCCTCGAGTCGCGTCTCGCGGCGATGCGGCGCGATTCCGAGAACGCCGCGCGGACCCGCGACGAGCGGGCACTCGACGTCGGGAACCTCGGGCAGGCGGTGAAGCTGCGCCAGGACGAGATGAACTACCTGTCGAACCTGTTCGACGAGTATGCCCGCGGCTTCGAGGCGGCGGTGCACGTCAGCGAGGTGCAGCACTGGTCGGCCTCGGTCTCCGAGGCGCGGCTGGCGCGCGAGAACCGCGACCTCCCGCTGGTCGAGAAGTTCAAGCATCAAGTCGCCTTGCTCACGGCGTCGGTCGAGCGCGCCGGCGAGCTCCTGGGCGGCATGGCCTTCGACGGGCAGGCGGTCGACCCGGCGGGGCTGGTCGCCAGCGGCCGGTTCGTCATCGTCGGGCCGGTCGCGATCTTCGCCTCGGCCGCCTCGGGCGCGGCCGGATTGGCGCTGCCGCAGGCCGGCTCGAGCCTGGCGGCGGTGCGCCCGCTCGAGAAGGCGCTCAACGGCGGGCTCGCCGCCATCGTCGCGGACGGGCAGGGACTGCTGCCGTTCGACCCGTCGATGGGCGGTGCGCTGCGGGAACTGGTGGCGCGCGGCAGCCTCCTGCACTACTTCCTGCGCGGCGGACCGATCATGTGGCCGCTGCTGTTCGTCTCGATGCTGGCGCTCACCGTGATCCTCGAGCGGCTGTTCTTCCTGGCGCGCGAACGGCGCCGGCGCGACGCGGCGCAGGTCGAGACCATCCTGGCGCGGGTCGGCGACGGCGACGTCGAAGGGGCGATCCGCGCCGGCGAGAAGACCACCGACTTCGTCGCGCGTTCCCTGGTCTACGCCATGAAGCACCGCGAGAAGTCGCTGTCGAACGCCCTGATGCGCTCGTCGGCGCAGGAGCTGGTCCGGTTCACCCGCGGCATCTCGATCCTCGACACCTGCATCACCGTGGCGCCGCTCCTGGGTCTCCTCGGAACGGTGACCGGGATGATGGGCTCCTTCGGGATGCTCGGCGGCGGCGAGTTGTCGGCGCCGGCGCAGATCACCGGCGGCATCGCCGAGGCGCTGATCGCCACCTGCTTCGGTCTCGGCATCGCGGTGACCTCGCTCATCCCGATGAACTTCCTGCACTCCCGGAGCGACGCGGCGCGGCACGAGATGGAGGACGCCGCCACGCACCTCGAGATCCTGATGAAGCCGATCCTCGACGCCGAGGCGGCGGTGGCGCGCGAGCGGATGATGGCGCTGCACGGGCCGGCGGCGGCCGCGCGCTCGGCGGCGGCGCACGGCGGCGGACATGCGGTCGAGCCGCGCGCCGGGACGCAAACCGCCGTCACCGCCAGCATCTAGGCGCGGCGCGGAGAGGGGAAAATGCGGACCAGGGCCTACACCTTCAAGAAGGCGAAGATCGAGATCGTTCCGCTGATCGACGTGGTTTTTTTCCTGTTGGCCACCTTCGTCATGGTGTCGCTGTCGATGACCAAAAACCAGGGGATGCAGGTGCAGCTCCCTACCGCCTCGACCGCGGGCAAGCAGGACGACAACGACAAGGCGGTCACCCTGACGGTGCAGGCGGACGGCACCCTGTTCTACAACAAGGACAAGATCACCCTGGCGCAGCTGCCGTTCAAGCTGCAGACCTACAAGGCCTCCTCGCAGGACCCCAAGGTGATCCTCAACGCCGCCGCCGACGCCGACTTCAAGCAGGTGGTCGCGGTCCTCGACGAGGCCCGCCGCATCGGCATCGCCAAGGTCGGCATCTCGACGGAGAAGAAATGAAGCGCGCCATCGTCTTCGCACTGGTCGCCGCGGTCTTCGTGCACGGCGCCATCCTGCTGTTCGGCGGCCTCGTGCTGTTCCACGGCAAGAGCGCCGGCAACGTCCGCGAGGACGTCGACCTGGTGACCGACGCCGCCGAGGAGAAAAAGGACGAGAAGAAGGACGAGGACAAGCCGAAGGCGCAGGAGAGCGCCGAGGACCAGAGCCAGCAGTTGGCCGCGGCGAAGGAGCCGCTTCCCGATCTCAAGCCGCTCGAGGCGCCGGCCGGTCCCGCGAACGGTCCGGCGCTGGCGGCGCTGAGCCTCGCCGATCTCGAGGGGGCGTTGAACGGCGCCGCCGCCGGCGGTGACGGGTTCGGCGGCGGGTCGTCGCTCGCCTCGGGCGGGCGGATCGGCGCCAACGGCGCCGGCGGGGGCGGGAGCGATCTCGACGGCGCCTTCACGATCGCCGACCTCGACCAGCGGCCCCGGCCGGTCCTGCAGACCGCACCGTCCTACCCTGTTGACCTGATGCACAAGAAGGTCCAGGGGTCGGTGCAGGTGATCTTCGTCGTCGACGTCGCCGGCAAGGTCTACAACCCGCGGGTCGAGACCTCGACCAACCCGGCCTTCGAGCGCCCCGCGCTCGAGGCGGTGCGCCAGTGGAAATTCGAGCCGGGCACGCGCGGCGGCCAGAAAGTCGCCTTCAAGATGCGCGTGCCGATCACCTTCAATGCCGGCTGAGGCGCGCCGCCGCGCGCGCGGTGTTCCGCGGTCGGAGTCCGGCAGGGCGGGGGTCGCGATGCTGCTCATCGCCGCCGCCGCGTTCTGCATCGCGCCCCGCCCTGTCCGAGCCGCCGACGACCCGAACGACCTCTGGCACGACCCGACCTTCCAGCGGCAGTTCCTCGGCACCTATGGCGCCGTCTCCGAGCTCGAGCCGAAGCTGACCCAGATCGAGCGCGAACAGATGGAGAAGATCATGACCCTGATGGCCGCCGACCTCGACGGCGCCGCTCGGGCGCTCCAGGCCGCGGCGACCCCGACCGCGAGCGCGGTCTTCGACTTCACCCTCGGGAACGTGCATTTCCAGAAGGAGCGGCTGGAAGAAGCCGCGACCGCCTATCGCGCCGCGGTCAGCAAGTTCCCGGCGTTCCGCCGGGCGCACAAGAACCTGGGCCTGGTCCTGGTGCGGACCGGCAAAACCGACGAGGCGATCAAGCCGCTGAGCCGGGTCATCGAGCTCGGCGGCGGCGACGGGCTGACCTATGGCCTGCTCGGCGCCTGCTACGCTGCCGGCGGACAGTACGCCTCGGCCGAGTCGGCCTACCGCAACGCCGTCCTCCTGCAGGGAGAAGTGCTCGACTGGAAGCTCGGCCTGGCGCAGGTCTTCCTCAAACAGAAGCAGTACGGCGAGGCGCTGGCGCTGGCAGACGATCTCCTGCGCACCCATCCCGACCGCGCCGAGCTGTGGCTCCTGCAGGCGAACGCCCATCTCGGCCTGAACGAGCCGCTCGAGGCGGCCGAGTCGTACGAGATCCTGCACCGGATGGGGAAGGGGACCCCGCAAACGTTCTACACCCTCGGCGACATCTACGTGAACCAGCAGCTGTACGACGTCGCGCTCGGCTCCTACCGGCAGGCGATCGAGGCGAAGCCCGACCAGCCGCTCGACCGGCCGCTGCGCTCGGTCGAGATCCTGGCGCAGCGCAACGCCTTCGCGCAGGCCGCCGAGCTGGGGCAACTGGTCAAGACCAGCTTCGCCGACCGGCTCGACGACGCGCAGCGGAAGAGCCTCCTGCGTCTCGAGGCGCGCATCGCGCTCGCTTCCGGCGGCGACGCGGCGCAGGCGATCAACGTCCTCGAGGAGGTGGTCGCGCTCGACCCGCTCGACGGCGACGCGCTGATGCTCCTGGCGCAGCACTACGGGAAGAACGGCGATCCTGACAAGGCGCTGTTCTATTACGAGCGCGCGCAGGGGATCGAAGCGTACGAAGCCGACGCGCGCGTCCGGTCGGCGCAAATCCTGGTGTCGCAGTCGAAGTTCAAGGATGCCGTGCCGCAACTGAAGCGCGCCCAGGAACTCAAGCCGCGCGACGAGGTCGCCAGGTACCTCGAGCAGGTCGAACGGCTGGCGCGCGCCCGCCCGCAGTCCTGAGCGCCGGCGCGCGCTTCTAACCCAACCCGAACAGCGACTCGGCGATCGAGAAGAGATTGCCGGTGACGTGCATCGCGATCGGCGCGCCGAGCGACCCGGTCCTGACGCGCGCCGCGCCGAGGACCAGCCCGTCGAGAAAGATCTGCGCCAGGACCGCCGGCTCGTACTGGAAGTGCAGCGCGGTCCAGAGGAGCGAGGTGACGACGACGGCCCCCGCCGTGCCGAGCCGCATCGTCCGGAGCCGCCACAACGCGATGCCGCGGAATGCCAGCTCTTCGGCGATCGGACCGGCGATGCCGATCGCCAGGATGCGGATCGCCACCACGAG
>DATKFL010000330.1:0-27701 GCA_035511355.1 Dongiaceae bacterium | reverse complement strand
GGTGATGAGCGCCGAGGCCATGAAGGCCGCGCTCGCCATCCTCGAGCCGGAGCTGGCCAAGGGGAACACGGCCCGCGAGATCGCGGGCAACGTCTTGGCCTGCACGGTCCAGGGAGACATCCACGACATCGGCAAGCGCATCGTCTGCACCATGCTGTCGGCCAACGGCTTCTCGGTCGTCGACCTGGGCGTCAACGTCAAGGTCGATCGTTTCATCGAGGAGATCAAGACACGCAAGCCCGACATCGTGGCGATGTCGGCGCTGCTGACCACCACGGCGCCGAATCAGGGGAAGGTCATCCGGCTGATGCAGCAACAGGGCATCCGTGCCGACTACGTCGTGATGATCGGCGGCGCCCCGACCAGTCCGCAGTGGGCCAAGGAGGTCGGCGCCGACGGCTACGGCGAGAACGCCACCGAGGCGGTGCGGGTCGCCAAGGAGCTGATGATCGAGAAACGGGCCGGGCGATTCCGCACCGCGGGGGTCGCCGCCGCCTCCACCGGAGCGGGTTCGTGACCCGGCGCGCCGGAGCCCCGGGCTTCGCGGCGCGCCTGCTTTCCCGCCATCCGGGGGCGGCGCGGGCGCTCGACGCGCTCCTCCGCCCGATCGAGATCGCCCTCAAGAAGCCGGTCTTCGGCTGCCGGATGTGCGGCCAGTGTGTCCTGCACGAGACCGGCATGACCTGCCCGATGGGCTGCCCGAAGTCGCTCCGCAACGGGCCGTGCGGCGGCGTGCGACTCGACGGCCATTGCGAGGTGGTGCCGGAGATGCCGTGCATCTGGGTGCGCGCCGAGAGGCGCTCGCGCTGGCTGCCGTGGCGTGGCGCCATCCTGCGCATCCAGCCGGCGCTCGACTGGAGCCAGAAGGGGCGTTCGGCCTGGGTCAACGCCCTCGCCGGACTGCCCAAGGGCGATCGTCCGTGACCAGCCCGCGCCCCGCCCTCGCGGGGTTCGAGGAGGCCCTCCGGAGCGGCCGCCCGGTCGTGACCTGCGAGATTGCCGCCGGCGACAGCCCCGATCCGTCGGGGCTCCTGAAACGCGCCGCGGTCGTGCGGGATCACGTCGACGCCGTGAACATCCCCGACAACACCTCCGGGATCGCGCATCTCTCGGGGCTGGCGGCCGCGGCGATCCTGGCCGAGGCCGGGGTCGAGCCGATCCTGCACGTCACCTGCCGCGATCTGAACCGGATTGCGTTGCAGAGCCACCTGCTCGGGGCCGCCGCCCTCCGGGTGCGGAACATTCTCTGCCTGACCGGCGACCATCCGATCCACGGCGATCAGCCCGATGCGAAGGCGGTCTTCGACGTCGACTCCCTGCACCTCCTGCGGATCGGGGAGTCGCTGCGGAAGGGCCGGTACCTCTCGGGCCGCCCCATCGCGCCGGCGCCCGACCTCTTCCTCGGCTCGACCGAGAACCCGTTCGCGCCGCCGTTCGACTTCCGGCCGCTGCGACTCCGCAAGAAGGTGGAAGCCGGCGCGCGCTTCGTGCAGACCCAGATCGTCTTCAACGTCGATCGCTTCCGTCAGTTCATGGCGAAGGTGGTCGACCTCGGCATCCACCAGGAGGCGCCGATCCTTGCAGGCGTCGCCCCCTTGCGTTCCGCCCGCGCGGCGCGCTATATGCGGGATCGGATCGCCGGCATGGACGTCCCGGAGGCGCTGGTGCGCCGCATGGAGGGCGTCCCGGCGGCACGCGCCGAGGAGGAAGGGCTCCGGATCGGCGCGGAGATCATCGACGAGGTCCGGACGATCCCCGGCCTCGCGGGGTTGCACCTCATGCCGATTCACTGGGAAGACGCGGTCGCGGAACTCTGCGCGCGGTCCGGACTGCGCCCGGCCCGCGCCGGCCGCGCCCCCGACCTGCCGCCGGCCCTCGCCGGCAGCCCGCGCGCCGCCGCCGAGGGGGGGCGCCGCGCATGAGGACGGTCGTCTCCTCCGCGACGAAAAGCGTCGTCATCGGCCCCGACGAACCGTTCGTGATCATCGGCGAGCGGATCAATCCGACCGGCCGCAAGAAGCTGGCCGAGGAAATGCGCCGCTTCGACATGACCCGGGTGCGCGAGGACGCCCGGATCCAGGTGGCGGCCGGCGCCGTGATGCTCGACGTGAACGCCGGCATCCCGGGCGCCGACGAGCCCGGGATGCTGAAGGCCGCCGTGCTCGCGATGATGGAGGTCAGCGACGCGCCGATCTCGATCGACTCGTCGACCCCGGAGGCGCTCGAGGCGGCGCTTCCGGCGTACAAGGGGAAGGCGCTGGTCAACTCGGTCACCGGCGAGGACCCGGTCCTGGAGCGCCTCCTGCCGCTGGTCAAGAAGTACGGCGCGGCGGTCATCGGCATCGCCAACGACGACACCGGGATCAGCAACGAGCCGGAGGTGCGCCTCGCGGTCGCGAAGAAAATTGTCGAGCGCGCCGCCGATCACGGCATCCCGGCCGAGGACGTGATCATCGACCCGCTCTGCATGCCGATCGGCGCGAATCACGAGTTCGGTCGGATCACCTTCGAGACCATGCGTCTCATCCGCGACACGCTCGGGGTCAACATGTCGGTCGGGGCCGGCAACGTCGGCTTCGGCCTGCCGGATCGGCCGCCTCTCACCTCCGCCTTCATCCAGCTCGGAATGACCTACGGGTTGACCGCCGCGATCACGAACGCGCTCGAGGCGGAGATCGCGCGCGCCGTGCTCGCGGCCGACCTGATGCTCGGCCGCGATCCCTTCGGCGGCCGCTGGATGGCGCACTACCGCAAGGTCCGGAAGGCGGCCGCCGCCACCGCCGCGGCGACGCCGCAGGCCTGACGGCCTCCCGGCGATGAGCGACACCGCGAGCCTCCGGGCGGAGAAGGTGAAGATCGTCTTCCTGCCCAAGGGGGACGACACGCGCGTCCCGCCCGGCACCTCGGTCTTCCACGCCGCCGCCTGGATCGGACAGCCGGTCGAGAGCACCTGCGGCGGCCGCGGCACCTGCGGCAAATGCAAGGTCCGGATCGTGCGCGGCCCCTCCCCGGTCACCCCGGCCGACCAGCAGCACCTCGACGCCGCCGAGATCGAGAAAGGCTGGCGTCTGTCCTGTCAGGCCGAGGTGCGCGAGGAGACGGCGGTCGAAGTGCCGCGCCTGCTCGGCACGCCGAAGACCGCGATGTTCGGCGTCGGCCGCCAGGTGGTCCTCGACCCGAACGTGCACAAGGTGCATCTCAAGCTCACCCCTCCCGAGCTGCACGACCAGCGTTCGGACATGGCGCGGCTGACCGAGGCGCTGCATGCCGCCGGATTCGCGGTCACCGCCGACCTCCCGATGCTGCGCGCGCTCCCGGGAGCCCTGCGTGCGACGGAGTTCGACGTCACCGCGGTCCTGTGCGGCGCCGACCTCGTCGCGATCGAGCCGGGCGACACCACGCGCCAGGCGTACGGCGCCGCCTTCGATCTCGGCACCACCACGATCGTCGGCACGCTCCTCGACCTCTCGACCGGGGCGGCGGTGGCGGTGTCGTCATCGCTCAACGCGCAGGCGGTGCACGGGGGCGACGTGCTGAGCCGCATCTCGCACACCATGGGGCACCGCGAGGGGCTCGCGGAGCTGCAGGCGCTGGGGGCGCGCACCATCGACGCCGTCCTCGGCGATCTCTCCGAGAAGGCGGGGGTGCCGCGCGATCGGATCTACGAGATCACCATCGCCGGGAACTGCACGATGCAGCACCTGCTCCTCGGGATCGACCCGGAGCCGATCTCGGTCACGCCGTTCGCCCCGACCATCGCGAAGGGCGTCACCGTGCGCGCCGACGCGCTCGGGATCCGGGCGCACCCGAACGGGCGGGTCTATCTCTTCCCGCACCTCGGAGCCTACGTCGGCGGGGACATCGTCGCCGGGCTCCTGGCCTCCGCCCTGCCGCGCGGCAACGCCGTGCGCCTGTTCGTCGACGTCGGCACCAACGGCGAGATCGCGCTCGGAAGCGCCGCGCGCACCCTGTCGACCGCCGCGCCGGCCGGACCCGCGTTCGAAGGCGCCGAGATCGCCTGCGGCATGCGCGCCACCCGCGGCGCCATCGAAGGGGTGCGGATCGGCGACGCCGAGGTCAGCCTGCAGATCATCGGCGACGCGCCGCCGGCGGGGTTGTGCGGCTCGGGGCTGATCGACGCGGTGGCGCAGCTCTACCGGCGGGGCCTGCTCGACGCGACCGGCCGGCTCCGGAGCGCGGCGGAGGTGGCGGCGCAGGTGCCGCCCGAACTCGCCGCGCGCCTGGTCACCATCGACGGGGTGCGCGCCTTCGTCCTCGCGACCGAAAAGGAGACCGGCGACCGGCCGGTCATCCTGAGCCAGAAGGACATCCGCCAGCTGCAGTTCGCCAAGGGGTCGATCGCCACGGGGATCCAGGTGCTGATGAACGAGATGGGGGTCGGCGCGGGCGATCTGCGCGAGGTGATGCTGGCGGGGGCGTTCGGCTCGTACATCCACCCCGATTCGGCGCGCACCATCGGCCTCGTCCCCGCGGTGCCGCTCGAGCGCATCCGCGCCATCGGCAACGCCGCCGGCGAGGGAGCGAAGATCGCCCTGCTGTCGTACCGCGAGCGCGAGGCGGCCGAGGCGATGCCCGACCGGGTCGAGTACCTCGAGCTCTCCGGACGGGAGGACTTCAACGATCTCTTCATGAAGGCGCTCGGCTTCCCGCCGCTCGCGTCGCTCCTCTGAATCGACCCTCCGCGCCGGCCGCCCCGCGGCCGGCGCGGTGTACCCTTCCGGCGTGAGCCTCCTCCTGCTCGACGGCGCGACCGGCACCGAGCTGCAGCGCCGCGGCCTCGATGTCGACCTGCCGGCCTGGTCGGCGAAAGCGCTGCTCGACGAGCGCGGCCGCGCGACCCTCACCGAGGTGCACGCGGAGTACGCCCGCGCCGGCGCCGACCTCCTGACCACCGCGACGTTCCGGACCACGCCGCGATCGCTCGCCGCCTGGGGGGCGGCGGCGCGCTGGCGGCTGCTCAACCAGCGCGCGGTCGACGCCGCGCGCGCCGGCGCCGCCGCCGCACCGGAGCGCCCGCCGCGCGTCGCCGGGTCGATCGCCCCGCTCGAGGACTGCTACCGCGTCGACCTGGTGCCGCCGCAGGCCGACGCCCTGCGCGAGCACCTGACCCAGGCCGACCTTCTGGCGCGGCTCGGCGTCGACCTCCTGCTGATCGAGACGATGAACACGGCGCGCGAAGCGCGCGCCGCGGTCGCGGCGGCGCGCCTCGTCGGCATCGACGCGCTCCTCAGCCTCTGTCCCGGGCCGGATCGGACGCTGCTCTCCGGTGAGCCGCTCCGGGAGGCGATCCCGCCGTTGCTCGACGCCGGCGGCGGGCGGGTGCGCGGAGTCCTGCTCAACTGTGCCGCGCCCGACGTTCTCGCGGTCGCGGCGCCCGCGCTGGCCGCGATCGCGGCGGGGCTTCCCTACGGGGTCTCCGCGCACCTCGGCGAGCCCGATCCGGTCACCGGATGGCGGCTGCCGCCCTCGCAGGATCCGGAGGCGTACGCCGACTGGATGACGCCGATCGTGGACGCCGGGGCGACGCTGATCGGCGGCTGCTGCGGCACGACCCCGGCTCACATCCGGGCGCTGGCGCGCCGGTTCAGAAGCGCGGAAAGTGGCGCTGCCCCAGCCCCACCTCGAGGAGATGCGCCTCCTCGTAGATGAGCGGCACCGACAGGTGCCGGCCCGCGCCGTGCACGAGGCGCAGGGAGGCGGGCCCCGAGGCGGTCTGCCGGATCCGATAGTCGCTGACGTCGTCCCAGGCCACCCGGGCGCCCTCGAGGAGCGGTCCCGCCAGGCGGAATCCCCCGGCATCGAGCACCAGGTGCGCGGTGCAGTAGCGCACGAAGAACTGCGCGCATCCCGCTCCGAGGACCAGGAGCACCACCCCCGCCGCGATCGAGGCGGCCTCGGGGCGATCGGACAGGCTCTCGCCGGCGAGAGTCGTGGTGCCGAGGGCAAGGAGGAAGAGCGCGCCGCCGCCGTACGCGACCCGCCACGAGGTCCTGCAGGACAGCACCAGGGGAGGCAGCGGGTCGGAGGTGGTCACGCGCCGCGGCGCACCAGCTCGCGGCAGGCCGCGAGGACGCGCGCCGCGACCTCGTCGATCGTCCCGGGGATGACGGCGCCGGAGGCGTTGGTGTGCCCGCCGCCGCCGAACGACTGGGCGATCTTGTTGACGTCGAGCGGTCCCTTGCTCCGGAGCGAGAGCTTCACCCGGTCGTCTTCGATCCCCTTGAACAGCGCCGCCACCTTGACCCCGTCGATGGTCAACAGCTCGTTGACGATGTCGGAGGTGTCCTCGAGCTCGGCGCCGCAGCCGGCCACCTGCTCGCGGGTCATCGTGATCCAGGCGAGCCGGTCCCCTTCCTCGAGGCGGAGGTCCTTGAGCGCGATCCCGCCGAGGCGCACGAGCGCCGCGCTGTGGCGCTCGAACACCTCGCTGTAGACGCGCGGCGGGCTGACCCCCTGCGCCAGCATGTCGGCGGCGCTCTCGTGCGCGCCCGGGGAGGTCTTGCCGAACCGGAAGTAACCGGTGTCGGTCACCAGCGAGACGTAGGCCGCCTGGGTCGCGGCGAAGTCGGGGCGGCCGCCGAGCGTCTTGATCAGGCGGTAGACCAATTCACCGGTCGCGCTCGCCTCGGGGTCGACGATGCTCACCTTCCAGAACGGGTCGGTGAGGTTGTGGTGGTCGATGCAGACGGTCGTGGCGCGCGAGGCGCGGGTCGCCGCCTCGATCGACCCGAGACGCTGCGGCGCGGAATTGTCCAGCATCACGATGAGATCGGCCTGGCGCACGAAGGCGTCGTGGCGCTCCGGGTCGAACACCTCGACGGCGCCGCGCGTGTCGAGGAACCGGTACTTGAGCGGCAGCGGATCGGTGTTCAGGATGCGGGTCTCGATGCCACGCGACACGAGGTAGGAGTGCAGGCAGATCTCGGCGCCGATGCCGTCGCCGTCCGGCGTCACGTGGGTCACGAGCGCCACGGTCTTCGCGGTCTCGAAGAGCGGCTTGAGACGCGCCGCGGCGCTCTCGAGGAAGGCGAGCTCGCGCGCGGTCATCCCGTCACCCCGCCGCCGAAGGCGCCGGCGCGATAGGCGGCCGCCAGGTCGACGTAGGATCGCGCGTTCCGGCGCACCCGCTCGCTCTCGTCCGGGCGGAGCGGGCGCACGACGCGCCCCGGCACCCCCAGGACGAGCGACCCGGGGGGGATGCGCGTCCCCTCGGGGACCACCGCCCCCGCGCCGATCAGGCTGCCGGTGCCGACGTGGCAGCCGCTCAGGACGACCGCCTTCATCGCCACCAGCACGTCGTCCTCGATGGTCGCGGCGTGCACGATCGCGCCGTGTCCGAGCGTGACCCGCGCGCCGATGCGCGCCGGCTGATCGACGTCGACGTGCACCACGCAGTTGTCCTGGATGTTGCTCTCCGCGCCCACCACGATCGCCTCGAGATCGCCCCGCAGCGTGGCGTTGTACCAGACCGACGCGCCGGCGCCGAGGGTGACGTCGCCGACCAGCGCCGCCCCCGGCGCGACGAACGCGGTCGGATCGATCACGACACGACCGGACCTGGCGGAAGAAGGAGTCATGCGGCTCTCCGGGGATCGCTCCACGCGACCGGGGCGGGAGGCGGGAATATAGGCCAGGGTGCGGGGGTTGTCAACGGAGCGCGGCGGGTGTCCGGGGGTCGCCGTGCGCGATCGTCGCGTCCGCGCGCGCGCCGCCCGTGAGCGCGTCGCGCAGCAATCGCATCGGGTGGACCACCGGACGTCCGCTGCCCTGCTCGATCTGCATCTTGCAGGTCCCGCAGCCGGTGGCGACGACCGGCGCGCCGGTGCGCGCGATGCTCTCGAACAGCGGACCGCCGATGGCCATCGATCGGTCGAAATGGCAGGCCTTCATCCCGTAGGTCCCCGCGATCCCGCAACAGTGATCCTGCTCGATCGGGATCACCGTGACGCCGGGGATCAGGTTCAGGAGGTCCACGACCGCGCCGCCGGCGCCGCGCGACTTCGAATGACAGGGGTCGTGGTAGGTGAGCCGCACCGGCACCGGGCGGAGACGCGCGCGCGCCGCGGCGTCGGCGCGCAGGATCCCGAGCGCGTAGGCGTGCACGTCCTGGACGTTCCGGGCCAGCAGGTCCGCCTGCGGCACCCCGAGAAGACGCGGGTAGTCCTCGACGAGGGCGATGCCGCACGAGGGCGCGCTGTAGACCGGCGTGTAGCCGCGCCGCAGCAGATCGACGAAGACGGCGACGTTACGGGTCGCGGCGGGGCGCACGTCGTCGAGATGCCCCTGGGGGATCGCCGCGCTGCCGCAGCACTCCTGCGCCGGCACGGCGACGGTCACGCCGAGCGCCTCGAGCGCCTCGAGGGTCGCGCGCCCTTCGCCGTCGACGTCCTGGTAACCGCCGAAGCAGCCGTGGAAGTAGGCGACGCGACGCCCCCCGGGGTCGACCGAGGGGACGCGCGGCGCGAGGGCCTGCGACGCGAACGGGGTCATGCGGCGCCGCGCCGCGACGCCGGTCAGCACCTCGAGAGCCCGCCGCGCCGGCGCGAAGTTGAGCAGCGCGTTGGCGAACGGCGCCGTCGCCGTCCCGGCGCGCAGGAGCGGCCCCGACGCGGTCAGCACGCGATCGGCCGCGCGCTTGCCGCGCGCGCGCACGTAGACCTCCTTCGCGAGGACCGCCATGCCCGGGATGTCGATCGCGGTCGGGCACTCGGTGTGGCACAGCCGGCAGTTGACGCACAGATCCATGACCGCCTTGAACGGCGCGGTCGCCATCGCCTCGGGCGCGAGCCGGCCGGAGATCACCGCGCGCAGGAGGTTTCCCTTGGCGCGTGCGGTGGCCGCCTCCTCGCCGCTGTCGGCAGCGACCGGGCAGTAGTCGCGACAGGCGCCGCAGCCGTGGCACTTCTCGATCTCGCGCTGCCAGTCGGGCCCGTCGATCGGGGTCGTGGTCGGCACCCGCCGATACGCGGCGCCATAGCGCAGGTCGTCGGTCAGGCGGGCGCGCCCGTCGTGCACGATGATCCCGGGGTTCAGGAGCCCTTCCGGGTCGAACAGCGTCTTCACCTCGCGGAAGACCCCGACCAGATCGCCATACGCCCGCTCGAGAAAAGGCGTGCGCAACCGGCCATCGCCGTGCTCGCCCGACAGCGAACCGCCGAGCCCGATCACGAGATCGGTGAACTCGGCCGCGATGTCCTCCATCTTGCGGAGGTCGCGCGGGTCCTTCGGGTTCATGAGCGGGTTGCAGTGCAGGTTGCAGTCGCCGGCGTGCCCGAAGATCGCGGCCTTGAGACCGTAGCGGTCGAGGAGCGCCCGGAGGGCGCGCACGAAGTCGGCCATCCGTTCCGGGTGCACCGCCGCATCCTCGATGAAGCGCGTGTTCCGGAGCCGCCCCTCGCGGCGCGACAGGATCGGCGACGCCGCCTTGCGGATCGCCCAGATGCGCGCCATCTCCTCGGGGCGGGTCGAGGTCCGGACCTCGAACGCGAGCCGGCGGCGGCCGACGAGATCGTGCTCGAGGGTCGCGAGCCGCGAGGCGACCTCGGCCGGGTCGTCCCCCTGCAGCTCGACGATCAGGATCGCCTCGGTCCCGTCCGGGAGGGAGGCGCCGCGCTCCGGGTCGGCCTCGCGGATGACCTCCACGAAGGTGCGGTCGAGGAGCTCCACCGCCGCCGGGCGGGCCCGCAGCACCTCGACCACCCCGGCCCCTGATTTCTCCAGGTCGTCGAACAGGACCAGCGCGGTCGCCCTGGCCTTCGCCATCGGGACGAGCCGGAGGGTCGCGTCGAGCACGATGCCGAGCGTCCCCTCGGAGCCGGCGATGAGCGGCGCCAGGTCGACCGGCGCGCCGGCGCCCTCGAGCATCTCGCGCAGCGCGTACCCCGAGGAGTTGCGCTTCGTCCGGGGCTGGCGCGCCTGGATCACCTCGCGCCGCGCCGTGACGATCCGACGCACCCCCTCCTGGAGCCTCGTGCGCGCGCCGGTCGGGTCGGGCGCGCCGGGCGCCGTCTCGATCACCTGGCCGGAGGCGAGCGCGACCCGGAGCGACACCACGTTGTCGCGGGTGGCGCCGTGCTGGATGGTGTGCGACCCACCGGCGTTGTTGGCGATCATTCCGCCGAGCGTGCACCAGGCCGAGGAGGAGGGATCGGGGGCGAACTGGATCTGGCGCGAGGCGATCGCCCGGTTGAGCCGCGCGGCGATCACCCCCGGCTGGGCGCGCACCGTGAGCGCCTCCGGATCGACCGCGCCGATGCCGGTCAGGTGCCGCGACAGATCGAGGATGAGCCCCTGCCCGAGCGTCTGCCCGGCCAGACCGGAGCCGCCGCCGCGCGCGGTCACCGGGATGCCGTGCCGGCGCGCGTAGTCGAGCACCGCGAGAACGTCCGCCTCGTGCCGCGGCACGACCGCACCGAGCGGCTGGACCTGGTAGATGCAGGCGGCGGTGCTGTAGAGGGTGCGGCTCACCGCGTCGCACAGCACCTCCCCTTCGACGCGGCGGCGGAGGTCGTCGGCGATGGCGGCGGGATCGGCGTGCGCGAGGTCGCGGGTGACGGTGGCGCTCATCGGACGCCCGGGCGCCGCGTCGGCGCGGCGCCGCCCCCGAGCAGGTCGACGAGGTGACCCATCTCCGGCAGGATCAGGCGACCCATCGCCAGGCGGACCGCCGCTTCGCTACCCGGGATCGAGAAGAGAAGCCGCCCGGAGGCGACGCCGGCGACCGCGCGGCTCAGCATGGCGCGGCTCCCCACGGTCGCGTAGCTCAGGCCGCGGAACAGCTCGCCGAAGCCGTCGAGCCGCTTGTCGAGGAGGGCGTCGACCGCCTCGTAGGTGCGGTCGCGCGGCGCGAGACCGGTCCCGCCGGTCAGGATGACGATACGCGCGCGGCTGCGGCGCCGCGCGAGCCCCCGAAGATAGCGGGTGATCCGCCGCGGCTCGTCCGGGAGAATCGGATGCTCGAGCACGCGATGGCCGCGCTTCTCGAGAGCGCGGCGGATGAAGCGTCCGCTCCGGTCGGTCTTCTCCGTGCGCGTGTCGCTGACCGTGACGACGATGCAGTCGATCGCGGAGGTGCCGGTGGCGCGATGCGGGGCGTGGGGCATGGCGTGGGCCGTGGCCGGAGGCCGGCCGCTCAGGCGGGGCCGGTCAGGAGCCTGAGGAGCGTCCGCACCCCGACCCCCGAGCCGCCCTTGCCGAGGTAGGAGTACTCCTTCTCGCCGAACGCCGGGCCGGCGATGTCGAGATGCGCCCAGCGCATCCCGTCGCGCACGAACTCCTGCAGGAGGAGCGCGGCGGTGATCGCACCGCCCCAGCGGATGCCGGTGTTCTTGACGTCGGCGATGTCGCTCTTGATGTGTTCGCGGTACTCCGGGTAGAGCGGCAGCGGCCACATCGGCTCGCCCGCCGCCTCCGACGCCGCGAGGATCTCGTCGATCAGGCCGCGATCGTTCCCCATCACGCCGCACGCCATCGGCCCCAGCGCCACCACGCAGGCGCCGGTCAGGGTGGCGAGGTCGATGGCGGTGTCGACCCCCTCGAGTCGCGACACGTACGCCAGGCAGTCGGCGAGCACGACGCGCCCCTCGGCGTCGGTGTTGCGCACCTCGATCGTCTTGCCGTTCATGATCCGCACGACGTCGCCCGGCCGGATCGCGCCGCCGCCCGGCATGTTCTCCGCCATCCCCATCACGCCGTGCACCTCGGCGGTGACGCCGAGCTCGCGCAGCGCGCACAGGGTCGCGAGGACCGCGGCGGAGCCGGCCATGTCGCACTTCATCGTCTCCATGCCTTCGGCCGTCTTGAGCGACAACCCGCCCGAGTCGAAGGTCAGCCCCTTCCCGACGAAGGCGATGCGACGGGTCGGCTTGCCGTGCGGCCGGTAGATGAGATGGATGAGACGCGGCGTCTGGGTCGATCCCTGGCCGACCCCGAGGATGCCGCCCATTCCCTGCGCGCGCATCTCGTCCGGCCCGAACACCTTGATCTCGAGCCCCGACCGCTTCGCCGCGTCGGTGGCGATCTCGGCCATGCGCGCCGGGGTCAGGACGCCGGCCGGCTCGTTGACGAGGTCGCGCGCGAAGTTGGTGGCGTTGGCCAGGGTCTCGCCCCGTTCGACGCCTTTCTGAACGTCCTTGATCGGTGCGCCGCCGCAGGCGACCACGATCTGCTTCAGGTGGCGCCGCCCGGGGCGCGGATCGGACCGGTAGCGATCGAAGCGGTAGGTGCCGAGCCAGAACCCCTCGGCGACCGCGCGTCCGGCGGCACGCGCGTCGAACGGCAGCCCGTCCCCGGTCGGGAGGGGCAGCGCGACGGTGGTCGCGCCGAGCCGATCGGCCTCGACCAGCGCTTCGCCCAGGGCGCGCCGGTACCGATCGACGGTCAGGTCTTCACGGCCGCCGAGTCCGAGGAGCAGGATCCGCCTGGCGCGCGACCCGGCGTCGGGCGGCGCGTGCCAGAGGAGCCGGCGCCCGGCGCGGCCGTGAAAGCGGTCCTCGCGCGCCACCTCCATGAGCCGCTCCGCGAGGCCGGCCGAAACCGGACCGACGATCCCGGCGTCGCCGCGCAGGCGGTAGACGATGGCGATGTCGGCGTCCTGGGCCTGCACCTCGCCGGCGCGGATCTCGAACGGTGGGACCCCGCTCACGCCCTTCCCCGGAGGAGCGGCCGGAGGCGATCGGCGACGCGCGCCGGGGTGAGACCCAGCTCCTCGAACAGCTGCGCGACTGTGCCGTGGGTGACGAAGCGATCCGGGAGCCCCTCGGCGTGCAGGAGCGGCGCCGCGATCCCCGCCTCGGCGTACCACTCGTGCACCGCGCTGCCGAATCCGCCCCGCAGGGTGTTCTCCTCGAGGGTGCACAGGACCGGGAAGCGCGCGCCGAGATCGCGCAGCATCGCGGCGTCGAGCGGCTTGACGAATCGCGCGTTCACGACCGCGAGATCGATCCCCTCGGCCAGGAGCAGCGCCCGCACCGCCTCGGCCATCTCCACCATCGTGCCGACCGCGAGGAGGGCGCCGTCCTTCCCGTCCGCCAGCAGTTCCCACGAACCGATCGGCAGGAGCCGCGGCGCGCGCCCCGGCGTGTAGGTGCGGCTCGAGCGCTTCGGGTAGCGGATCGCGAACGGCACCTCCTGCTGGGCAACCGCGGTGTGCAGGAGGTCGGCCAGCTCGTCGCCGTCCTTCGGCGCCGAGACCACCATGTTCGGCACCGCGCGCAGGTAGGTCAGGTCGAACGCCCCGTGGTGCGTCGGCCCGTCGGCGCCGACCAGACCGGCGCGATCGAGCGCAAAGACGACCGGAAGCCTCTGCACGCCGACGTCGTGGATGATCGAATCGTAGGCGCGCTGCAGGAAGGTGGAATAGATCGCCGCCACCGGACGCATCCCGGAGATCGCCAGACCGGCCGCGAAGGTGACGCCATACCCTTCGGCGATGCCGACGTCGAAGAAACGGTCGGGGTGCTTCTCGCCGAACTTCACGAGACCGGTGCCGTCCGCCATCGCCGCGGTCAGCGCCACGACGCGGCGATCCTCGGTCGCGAGGCGATCGAGCGTCTCGACCAGGACCTTGTTGTAGTCGGGCGCCGCCGCCTTGCCGCCGGCCGCGAGCACGCCGGACGAGGGGTCGAACGGGGTCACGCCGTGGAAGACGCACGAATCGGCCTCCGCGAACGAGTACCCCTTCCCCTTCTTGGTGATCACGTGCAGGAGCCGGGGCCCCTTCACCGCCTTCAGGTTCTGCAGCACGTTGATCAATTCGCCGACGTCGTGTCCGTCGATCGGCCCGTAGTAGTGGAAACCGAGCCCCTGGAAGAGCCCGCCCGGGACGAAGACCTCCTTGAGGCTGCGCTCGAGCCGCTTCGCCAGCTCGCCGGCCGGCTCGCCGATCGGGAACTTCTTCACCAGCGCCCGCACCTCGTCCTTGAGCCGGTTGTACGGACGGCTCGAGGTCAGCTCGGTGAGGTACTTCGAGATCGCGCCGACGTTCGGGGAGATCGACATCTCGTTGTCGTTCAGGATCACCAGGAGGTCGCGCCCGGAATGGCCGGCGTTGTTGAGCCCTTCGTACGCCAGCCCGCCGGTCATCGCCCCGTCACCGGTGACCGTCAGGACGTGGTAGTCCTCGCCGGCCATGTCGCGCGCCACCACCATCCCCATCGCGGCGGCGATCGACGTGCTGGCGTGCGCCACGCCGAAGGCGTCGTACGGCGACTCGGACGGCAGGATGAATCCGGACAGGCCGTGATACTGCCGCAGCGTCGGCAGCCGATCGCGGCGCCCGGTGAGCACCTTGTGGGCGTAGGCCTGGTGCCCGACGTCCCAGACGATCCGGTCGCGCGGCGTGTCGTAGACGTGGTGCAGCGCCAGGGTCAGCTCGACGGCTCCGAGACTCGGGGCGAGGTGGCCACCGGTCTTCGACACGACCTCGATGATGTACTGGCGCAGCTCGGCGGCGACCCGCTCCAGCTGCGGCACGGTGAGGGCTTTCAGATCCGCGGGGCTCTCGATGGCCGGCAGGAGCGGCATCGCCGCGTCGGCGGCGCGCGCCGCGATCCGCGACCGGCTCTCCTTGCCGCCCGCGAGGGGCACGCTCATATTTCCGGTGATCGCCTCGGACATGGGAATCCTCGCACCGAATTCGGGCGGAAAGCGCTCTCTTTCAGGGACACCGGGAGTGGAACTTCGACATGGCCGGTAAGTTTAGACGGCCGGCTCCCGGGGGTCAAGATGAGCCGGCGTGCTATCGTCCCGCCGGAGGACGCCCGCCCTGCTGCCGCTGAAGGACGATCTCCCGACCCGCCTGGTCCCCTGGGTGACGCTCCTCCTGATCGCCGCCAACGCCGCCGTCTTCGTGCGGCTCCTCCTGCTGCCCGCGCCGCTCCGGGAGGAGACCGTCCTGGCGCTGGCGCTCGTGCCCCACGACCTCACCCATCCCGGCGCCGGGGGCATGGCGCTCCGCGGCCACGGCGTCATGACCCTGTTCACCTCGATGTTCGTGCATGGCGGCTGGATGCACCTCCTGGGGAACATGCTGTATCTCTGGATCTTCGGGAACAACGTCGAGGACCTGATGGGGCACGTGCGGTTCATCGTCTTCTATCTCGTCGCGGGGCTCTCGGGCGCCGCCCTGCAGATCGCGGTGGGGCCCGAAGCGCGCGTCCCGATGATCGGCGCGAGCGGCGCCATCGCCGGGGTCCTCGGGGCCTACCTCGTCCTGTTCCCCGCCGCGCGGGTCTCGACGCTCATCATCCTGATCTTCTACGTCCGCATCGTGGAGGTGCCGGCGCTGATCGTGCTCGGCGTCTGGCTCCTGATCCAGCTGCTGAACGCCGGTTCGATGGGACCGGGCGGGGTCGCCTGGTTCGCGCACCTCGGAGGGTTCCTCGCCGGCCTTCTGCTGGTCGCGATCTTCCGGCGGCGCCGGGTGCGGCAGAGCCTGTACTAGGAAGTCTCGTCCGGGAGGCGCCGCCCGAGGGACCGGATCGCGGCGCGCAGGCGCGCCTCCAGGTCGCCGAGCGTGCCGTCGTTCTGGAGGGTGCGGTCGGCCAGCCCCATGGTCTTCCGGATCTGCTGGCCGGTCTCGGTGGCGGCGTTTTCGCGCGCCTCCTTGGCGCCGAATTCCTCGAGCGAAGCGCCGTCGCCCAGGCGACCGCGCCGCCGCGAACGATCGAACCGGATGGCGATCGGGGCGTCGATCCCGAGCAGGACGAAACCGGGTGAGCGCCGCAGCACCTCGACCTCGGCCGGTCCGCGGATCGAATCGACGACGCTCGGCCTGGTGAGTCGCGGCAGGATTCGCTCCGCGAGGATCCCGGGACCGCCCTCCTCGCGCAGGCGGACGCCGGTCGCGATCAGGTTGTCGCGCGACAACTCGAGCCCCGCGGCGGCCGCCGCCTCGCGCACGATGTCCGACAGGGACCAGGCGGTACAGCCGGTGGCCACGAGGAGACGGGCGGCTTCACCTTTGCCGGAGGCGTTGGGGCCGGTCAGCCCGACCACCAGAACGGGTGCATCGGGGACGGGGAGGCTCAGTTCTCGTTGCCGCCGTCGTCGGTCTGGGTCTGGGTGTCGGTGCCGGAGCCGTCCTCCTGCTGCGCGCCGGAGTCAGGCTCGGGGGGAGGCGGAGCGCCTGCCCCGTCGTTCGATCCGTTCCCCGAATCTCCCGGGGTCGGCACCGGGGGCGGCGGCGGGGGCGGCGGATTCTGCGAGCCCGCCCCGGCTGCCTGCGCCGCGGCGGCGGCGCCCGCCGGCGCCGGTCCGGGCTGCACGCCGCGACCTGCCTGCGAAGCCTGGTCGTAGGTCACCGGCGGTCGCGACCTGCCGTAGGCATTGCCGCGCGCGTTGTAGCGCCGTCCCTGCATCCCGCCGGCCCGGCCGTAAATCCCGTCCTGGCGCGCCATCCCCTGCGGCGGCACGCCGCCGGGGGTCCCGCGCAGGGCGGGGTTGGCCGCCGAAGCCGATGCGGCCTGACCTTCCGCACCTTGACCCTCACCGCCGATCCCGATCGGCTGGGTCGGCATGGCACCCGGGCCGGCCAGCTTGCCGCCCATGCCTGGTCCGACCGCGACCGGGGGCGCCGCAGGAGCCGGGCCACCGGTCGGTGCGGCATTGACCGGCGGGGTGACGACGGTCGACGGGGGCGTGACCGGCGCCGCGGGCGGCGGCGCGAGCGCCGCGGCCGGGCTTGCCGGCTGCAGGTCTTCGATCTTCTCGATCTGTTCGGTGGGGACGCCGATCCGGCCGCCCCCCTCCACTTCGAGCACGGTGATTTTCGGGCCCTTCTCGACCGTCTTGACCGTGATCGCCTTGCCATTCACGAAATAGACGACCTGATCGGCAGAGGCCGGCGCACCGAGCGCGGCGGCGACGAGGAATGCGACAGCGGCGGGTTGCATCTTCATGGCGTGTGCACCTCGATGGGTTCCCCGGAGCGCCACCATTCTGGCCTCGTAGCCCGGAAAAACCCAACTCGACGGGTCCCGCCGGCGACGCTGCGCCCCCCGGACTCAGGTGGGGCGGCGGGATGAAGGGAGTGTACCGCGGGGGGTGGGGGGGCGCAATCGGAATCGGGGGGTGGTTACGATTCCGTGACCGCGACGCCCTTGGTCACGATGCGGCATTCCAGCACTTCGGCGCGCGACTCGATCATCCGACGGACCACCCGATCGCGCGCCGCCTCGGGAACCCACAGCACCACGCAGCCTCCCCCGCCGGCTCCACAGACCTTGCCCGCCTGCGCCCCTTCCCGGAGCGCCGCGGCGATCAGGTCGTCGATGACCGGGTCGGTGACGGCGGGCGAGAGCCGGAGCCGCGCGCGCCATTCTTCGGCGAGGGCGCCGCCGGCGCGATCCCAGTCCCCGGCGAGGAGCGCCGTCCGGATCGCCTGCGCCGCGTCGCTGGTCGCCTGCAGCGCCGCGCGCACGCCGGCCTCCCCCTCGAGATGCCGCTTGAAGATGTCCCAGTTCGAGACCCCGGAATTGCGCGACACGCCGGTGTAGATCAGGACCAGGTGCCGCGCCAGCGCCTCGGGATCGACCGCCAGGCGTTCGATCCGGGTGCCTTCGACCGAGTAGTGCAGACCGAGGACGCCGCCGTGGATCGCCGGGTGGTAGTCCTGCTCCCCCGTCGGGATCGCGAGGACCTGGGTCTCGATGCCGCGGGTCACGGCCAGGAGGCGCTCGGCTCCCAGGCCGCGCCCGGTGAACCGATCGAGCGCCGTCGCCAGGGCGATGCCGAGGGTCGACGAACCGCCGAGGCCCGAGCCGGCCGGAGCGCGGCAGGCGGTGGTGACCCGCACGCCGGCGGTCGCCCCCTTCCCGGAGCCGAGGAAGTGCAGCGCCAGGCGCAGGACGAACCCGAGGGCGGGCGGCGCGCCGGCAAGCGCCTCGGCGGGACTGGTGCCCGGCCCCACCCGGTGGGTCACGCCGCGATCGTGCGAGACGATCGTCAGCCCCGGCTCGGTCATCTCCTCCACGGTCGCCGTGGCCATCAGGTCGATGGCGGCATTCACGGTGAGCGGCCGGTCGTGCAGAAGATAGAGCGGCCAGAGATCGATCGATCCACCGGCCAGATCGACCCGGGTCGGTGCCTTGGCTTCGACGCGTTTCATGACCGGCGCATCTTACAACGACGATCGCGGCCGCGCGCGTCCGCCGGCGGCGTCTTGGAGGGGCCGAATCGCTGTGCTAGCATCCCCGGCGCTTTCCGGGGATGCCGACCGCCCACCGTTCCATGAGTGACCTCCGTCCCGCGCGCTTTTCCGCCGCCGTCCTCGCGGCGCTGGTCCTCCTGCTGCCGTTCGCGCACTGGAGCGGGCTCGCCGATCCGTTCGCGCTGCCGCGCTCGATCCTGCTGGCCGCGGCGGCGCTCCTCCTGGTGTTCGAAGCCGCCTGGAGCGCGGTGCTCGGCAACGCGTCGCCCGCCGCCCCGCGCCGGCTCACCTTTCCGGCGGCGGGCCTCCTGGCGGCGGCCGCGATCGCGGCGGTGATGTCGTTCAATCGCGGGCTGGCGCTTCGCGGTCTCGCCGATCTCGCGAGCCTCGCGGTGATCGCCTGGGCGGCGAGCCGTCTCGCCGCGGCGCCGAGGTGCGGCGCCCGCCTGCTGCAACTCGCGGTCGTCCCCGCGACCCTGGTCGCCGCCGGCGTGCTGGCGCAGGTCTTCCTGCCCGGATTCCAGATCGCCATCGGGTCGCTGTCGATCCTGCCGCCCGCGCCCGCCGGCGCCACCTTCGGCGACGCGGGACTGGCGGCGCAGTGGCTGGTCCTGGCGCTGCCGCTCGCGTTGGGAGCGGTCGCGATGACCGGCGGGCTCGTGCGCCTCCTGGCCGCGATCGGCCTGGGAACGATCGCGGCGGCGCTGCTCTACGCGGGCGGGCCGGAAGCCTGGATCATCGCGGCGATCGTGATCGTCATGGCGATCGTGGCGCGGGTGGCCCAGGCGCTTTACGCCGGCGATGGCTGGAACGATCTCGGATCGATGCTCGACGGCTCGGCCTTCCGCGCCGCGGCGGTGGCGATCCTGGTGGTCACTCTGGTGACCGCGCTGGCGCACCTCCCCGGGCTGGTCGCGCCGACGCCGATGACCCACGTCTCCCTGCTCGCACCCACCAGCGGCGATCCCGGCGCCGATCGGAGCGCCGCGGTGCGCGGCGCGGTCGCGATGCTCGAGTTGCATCCGGCCGGCTGCGGCGTGGGAAACTTCCGGCACGCCCTGCTCGAGGTGGCCTGGACGCGCGTCCCGTCGTCGCCCTTCACCCTGGCGCACCAGGCGCTGCACGCCGGCAACGGCTTCCTCGAGCTGACCGCCGAGAGCGGCGCCGCCGGCGGCTTCCTGTTCGCGCTGCTGGTCGTGGTCGCGCTGTTCTCCGCCGGTCGTGCCGCCTTCGGGTCGTCTGAGGAGCGCCGACCCCTGGGTCTCCTGCTGGCGCTGGCGCTGGTCGCGGTCGTCCTGGTCGGCAGTCTCGGATCGCCCTTCCAGGAGGCGGCGCCGGCGGCCCTCGTCTTCCTGGCGATCGGACTGGCGCTCCCGGCGACCGGCGCGGGCGGTCGGTCCGCGCGGCGGCCGCTCGGATTCGTGGCGCTCGCCGCGGCCGGCGTCCTGGCGGTGGCGTCGGTGCCCTGGTTCGCCCGCCGCTTCGAGATCGGCCGCGCCGTGCAGGCCGGCCAGGCGCGGCTTTTGGCCGACGACGCGGCGGGCGCGATCGCCGCGCTCGATCGTCCGTCGATCCTGGCGGCGCCGGATCACCTCCCGCAGGCGCTGCTCGGCAATGCCTGGACGCGGCAGAAGGATTATCAGCACGCCGCCGAGCGGTTCGGCGCGGTCCTCGATCGCTCGCCCTGGTTCCTCGCGGCGCGCCTCGGCCGGGCCGCCGCCTGGCAGGAGCTGGGGCGCTACGATCGGGCGGCCGCCGACCTGGAAGCGGCGGAGTCGATCTGGCCGCACTCCCCCGGCACCACGATGGCGATGGCGCGGCTCGACGAAGCGCGCGGGCGGCTCGAACAGGCGCGCGCCGGGTATCAGAGCGCCGCCGCCCTCGATCCCTCGGCGGCCGAGCCGTGGGTGGCGATGGGCGACGTCGACTCCCGTCGCGGCCGCTACAACGCCGCCCTCGACGAGTATCGCAAGGCGGCGGGGATCAACCCGCGCCAGCCGCGGATCAACGTGCTGATCGGCGACTCGCTGGAGAAGACGGGATATCTCGAGATCGCGCTCGGTTTCTTCCAGAAGGCGGCGACCGTCGAACCGGCGTCACTCGAGGCGCGGCTGCGGCTGGCGAACGTGCTGCACTCCCTCAACCGCGACTGCGAGTCGCGCGAGTCGCTCCAGGCGGCGCGCGAGCTGGAGACCGATCAGGGCCGGCGCGCCGCGCTGGACGCGCTCATCGATCGCCTCGAGACCGCTTGCAAGGCGGAGACCGCCGCCAAAAAGCCCTGAATCACTCGATCCAGACTTCGATCCGGTTGTCCTTGGTGTCGACGTCGAGGAACCGGCCGGTGCCGGTCTTCTGGATGGCGTCGAAGATGTCGTCCAGGTCGATCCCCTGCTTCTTCGCGCTCTCCTTGAGCTCACCCTTCTCGGTCTCGCCGAGCGCATCGACCAGCATCTGCGCGAAGGCGACCGGCAGGTTGATCCGCAGCGTGTACTTGTCGGCGGCCTTGTCGTAGATGGACATCCGGATCAGGGTCGGCGCGGCGCTGGCGATCGCGTCGTGCGGCGGCGGGGTGGCCGGCGGCGTCGGCGGCGGCACTTCGCGTGGATCGATCTTGAGGATGGCGATCAGGATCTCGTTGCGGATGTCGGGGTCGGACTGCGTCCGGAGGAGGTCCTTCAGGCGCGGCAGCGCCCGCCGGCGGAGCGCCTCCTCGCGGGTGTCGCTCGCCCGGATCGCCGCCAGGGTCGAGACGAAGGCGAGCGGGCTCGCCAGGCCCTCGGAGAGGGTGGCGGCGCAGCCGGGGCCCTCCTGGCGCCGGGGATCGCAGGCGAGCGAGAAGATCCCCGACCAGGCCTGCTCGACCAGGAGGGTCTCCTCCGGATGGCGGGCGGCGAACTCCCGGTAGGCGGCGGCCGCGTCGCCCGCACGCCCCGGGAGACGCGCCAGCGCGCGCGCCCGGTTGAACTCGACTTGAGGTCCCGACGCTCCGCGCGGGAAGCGGCGGAGGTATTCGTCGGCGTGCGTCAGCACGTCGGCCCAGCGGCCGTCGAGCGCCTCGACCTTGATCTGCCGCAGGAGGGCCGCCTCGGTGGAGGCGCCGGCGGCGGCGCTCGCGCCCGCGACGACGGTCAGCATCAGGATTCCCAAGAGGACCTTACGCACGGGTCGTCCCTCCCTCCACCTCGCGGGTCACCAGATCGATGCGCAGGAGAAACTGGCGCGCGCCGATCGCCTCGCGCAAATCCTCGAGCGCGCCGGAGCCGGCGCAGTCCTCGAGCGTCGAAACCTGGAGGAGCAGATTCTCCATCTGCGCCATGAGATCGACGATCCGCCGATCCTCCGTGCCGGTCAGCGATCCCTGGTGCATCGCCAGGCGGCGCAGGAGATCGCGCGATCGCTCCTTCTCGAGCGCGATGTCGAAGGTGCCGTCCTGGCGCCGGCAGCGGACCGGAGCCTGCATCAGCTCGACGAGCAGCGCGCGGCCGTCGCGCAGCGAACGGGCCGCCGCCTGGCGCGCGACGTTGCGCCGGAGCGCGGTGGCGGCGCCCGGCGTGTCGGTGTCGGCGTCGGCGTCGACCCGCGCGGTCGGGACCGGCGCGGGGGTCGGCGAGCGCAGGGCGAAGAAGACCACGATCGCCGTCGCCGCGGCGAGACCGGTGGCCGCAATCCGGAACCAGGCGCGCGCCGCCCGACCGGCCGCGCCGGTCGCGACCCCGGGCGACGCCGCGGCGGCGCGGGCGCGCGCGACCGTCGCCCTCGCGAACCGCTCCCAGTCGACTTCCGCCTCGCGCGGGTAGGCGTCCTCCGCACGGACCTGGTCCAGAAGCGCGCGCAGGTCGCGCCAGGACGCCGCGCACGCGGCGCAGGCGTCGAGGTGCGCGCCCACCGGATCGGCGGACCCGGCGGCCGGCGGGTCGTAATAGCGCAGCGCCAGCGCGGCGCGCGTCCCGTCGCAGTCCGATGTCGTCGTGTCCCGCATCACGGCTCCCGCGAGGCGCCGACCAGGCCGCCCCGGACTCCCGCCCGCTCCAGGCGGTCGCGCACCGCCGCCGCCGCGCGATGCAGCGACGACTTCACCGTGCCGAGCGCGCAGCCGCGCGCCACGGCGATCTCCTCGAGACTCATCTCCTCGAAATGCCGCAGCACGAACACCTCGCGCTGGCTCTCCGGCAGGGTCGCCACCGCCGCCTCGACCTGGCGCCGGAACTCCGCCCGCGCGCCGTGCCCTTCCGGCGTGTCGTTCGGATCGCCGGCGGTCAGGTCGCGCCCCGGCATCGCCGCCTGCGCCGCCTCGAGCGACTCGGCGGGACGCACCTTGCGGCGGCGCAGGAGATCGAGGCAGTGATTCGACAGGATGCGCGACGCCCAGGTGAAGGGATGCGAATCGGGGCGGTACCGCGCGCGCGCCAGGTAGATCTTCACCATCGCCTCCTGCACCGCGTCGAGCGCGTCCTCGTGGTGGCGCAGGTACCCCCAGGCCAGGCGATAGAACCGTCGCTGGTAGCGCGCCACGAAGATCTCGAACGCTCCGTCGCGATCATGTCGAACCTCCTCCATGAGCGCGAAATCGTCCGGCGGCACGCCCCCCTCCCCGCGCACCGGAAGAACGCGCCCGGAGTCGTCCGGGTTCATCCCCGGCTCCGGTAGGATCGCCGCATGCAGCGGGTGGCGATCATCGGAGGCGGTCCGGCCGGGGCGCGCGCCGCCTTCCGGCTGGCGGCCGAAGGGACCCCGGTCACCCTCTTCGAGTCGCGCCGGGACCACGAGAAGGCCTGCGGCGGCGGCATTCCGGCGCGCGGTATGGAGGAGTACCCCTTTCTCGCGGACCCGGGATTGCCGGTCCGGCAGGTCGACTCCATCCTCTTGATCTCCCCCAGGGGCCGCGAGGCCCTGGTGCCTCTGCCGGAGCCGATCGGCATGTTCCGCCGCGCCGATCTGCATCGGGTGATGATCGAGGCCGCGGTCGCCGCCGGCGCCCGCCTGGCGCGCGAGCGGGTCACCCGCTTCGAGCGGAGTCGCGACGGCTGGCGGCTCCGCACCGACCGGATCGACTCCGACGCCGCGGCGACGCCCTTCGATCTCCTGATCGCCGCCGACGGCGCCGGCGGCTTCGCGCGCCGCCGCCTTTCCGGCGACATCCCCGCCTCCGGACTGACCCAGGCGGTCGGCCGCTACCTGCATGGGGTCACCGGCACGACGGCCACGCTGCGATTCTATGCCGGGCTCCCCGGCTACCTGTGGGGTTTTCCGCGGGTCGACCACGCCTCGGTCGGGATCTGCGCGCCGCTCGGGTCGGTGCCGGCCGCCGACCTCCGGCGCCTGGTCGAGGAGCATCTGCTGGCGCGTTACGGCGCCGGCAGCCTCGAACGCTCGGATCCGTACGCGGCCCTCATCCCCGACGCGCCGGACCATCCCGACCCGGCGCGCCTCGCGGGCGCCGACTGGGCGGTGGCCGGCGACGGCGCCCGCGCGGTCGACCCGCTGACCCGTGAAGGGATCTACTTCGCCCTGGTCTCGGCCGATCTCCTGGCCGACGCCATCCTCGGCGGACGGCTCGCCGACTACGGCGCCGGGTTCGTCGCCCGCCTCGGCGGGGAGTTCGCCTGGGCGGCGCGGCACCAGGCGACCTTCTTCGATCCGCGCTTCGTCGAGCGGCTGGTGCGCCTGGCCGAGCGAAGCGCGCGCATCCGATCGATCCTGGCGGCGCTGGTCTCGGGTCGCCAGCCCTACCGGACCCTGCGGCGCCGGCTGATCCGCAGCGCTCCCCGGGTCGCCTGGGAGATGCTTCGCCCCCGGCAGGGACCTGCCGCGCCGCTCAACGGCGCTCGTGGCAGTTGAAGCACTGATCGTTGAGCGGATGGTTCGATCCGCGCGCGTGCTGGCGACCCGGGCCGTGGCACGCGAGGCACTGCGCGGCCTCGATGACGGCATGATCGGCGTCGGCGGGGATGGCCGGGCGGCCGTGCGTCAGGGTGTAGCCGACGAGGCCGACGGTGAGAAGGGTCGCGCCGCCGAGGAACGCCAGAAGGATCCGCCGGCTGCCGGCGGCGGGGGGCGCCGCAGCGGCCCCGCTCAACGGCGGTCGGCGCGCCGGGTCGCCGGCGCGGTCGAGATCCTCTCGGTCGCCAGCACCTTCCCCTGCAGGAAGGCTTCTTCGGCGATCGCCACCACCGCGGCGCGGATGTCGCCGCGCATCCGGCCGGTGGCGCGCAGCTCGAACGTGCGCGCCACCGTGGCCCGACCTTCGAGGCTTCCCTCGAGGATCAGGTTGTCGGCGGTGACCTCGCCCTTGACCGACCCGCGCGGCTCGATGACGACCGACCCCGAGGTCGCGACGTTGCCGTCGATCCGTCCCCGCACCCGCACGTTCTCTTCCGAGACGATGTCGCCCTCGAGCGTCATCCCCTCCTCCACCACCGTGAGGCCGACGACGGCGGGCGAGAAATCGGAACTCGAGGAGGGATCGCGGGTGGCAGGCATCGTCGTCGCTCGTGAGCGCGCGGCATCTTAGCAAGTCGCGCCGTGTGGCATCAACCGCCGGAGTTGTCCGGGTCGCGCGCGGCGGCGGACGCCGCGCGCCAGGCGCCGCGGCTCAGGCGTCCGAGCGCCTCGACGAAGGGGGCGGCGGAGCCCTCCGGCAGATCGACGTCGAGGATCGCCGAGCCGGCGGCGTCGTAACCGGCGCGCCGGACCGCGCCCCCGTGGCGCGCCAGGAGATGCCGCACCTCGCCGTCCCCCCCGATCGGCCCCCGGAGCCGGAGGGCGGCGCGCGTCTCGACCGTTTCGGCGCCGGCGGCGGCCAGGGCGGCGCGCGCCGCGTCGCGATAGGCGCGGCGCAATCCGCCGCGCCCCAGCTTCGTGCCGCCGAACCAGCGGACCACGACCACCTGCGCTTCGATCACCCCGGCCGAGCGGATCGCCTGCAGGATCGGCGCCCCCGCCGTGCCGGCCGGTTCGCCCGCGTCGTCCAGAAGCGCCCGGGTCCCGTCCCCCGCCCCCACCAGGAGCGCCCAGCAGTGATGGGTCGCGTCGGGAAACTCGGCGGCAAGACCGGCGCGCCGGAGGCGGGCCGCGCTCTCGTCCGCGACCGGCGCCGCCTCGGCGAGGAATCGCGACCCCAGCACGCGGCTCTCGGCGCGCCCCGGACCGCGCGGGCGGAGGATCTGCATGCGGGAATGCTAAACGAGGCGGGCGGGCGCGGCGGCGGGCGGCCGCCGGCGGGTCAGGTCTGCGTCCCGGTCGGCCACTGGTAGAACCGGCCGTTCACGAACAGGATGTCGCAGTCGAAATAGCCGGTCTGTCCGCCGGTGCGCGGGCCGATGGCGCCGTCCTTCCCTTCGCTGACCAGGGTGTAGTCGACGCCGGTCACCGCGTCGACCTCCCAGCCGTTCTGCCAGCCGTCGACGTCCGGCGGCTCGCGCATGAAGTGCGGGTTGATGATCACTTTCAAGCCGGGCCAGGTGGCGACTCCCTGCGGGTAGCGGGCGTTGTCGGTGCTGTACGCCTCGACCGCGACGCCGATGGTGCGGATGTCGGCCATGGTGCGCTTCTGCTTGGCCTTGTCGACCGCGTTGAGCAGGTTCACGACGGCAATCGACGCGATCAGGCCGATGATCGCCACGACGATGAGGAGCTCGATCAGGGTGAAGCCCTGCTCCCTGACGGTCCTCGGACGGCTCCCGTGCCGCGCTTTACCGTTCACCGGACGGCTCCCTAGGCAAGTGTGGTGCCACGCCGTGAGACCCGCCCGGACACCCCGAAAGACCCGGAATGGCGCCGGTTCCGGCCTTGCGCCGGCCTTGACGCGCTCCCGGAACTGACAGTCCGTGTCGCTCCGGACCTGCCAAATGCCGCTCAATGTCAGCCCGCCGCCGCCTTGCATCGTGCGCCGTGCGCGTCTACACTACGCCCCTCTTCGCGGGCCGACGTAGCTCAGTGGTAGAGCAACTGATTCGTAATCAGTAGGTCGCCGGTTCAACCCCGGCCGTCGGCTCCGTTCCCGACCCCGGCCGCCCGGCAGGGGTTTCACAACGATGCCGCTACGCGACACGACCTTCCTCGAAGCCCTCGAGCGCGGACCCGTCGTGTTCGACGGCGCGATGGGCACCCAGTTGTACGAGCGCGGCTATTTCATCACCCGCTCGTTCGACGAGGCGAACCTGGCGCGGCCCGATCTGGTCGTCGACATCCATCGTGACTACCGCGCCGCCGGCGCCCAGGTCCTCGAGAGCAACACCTTCGGCGCCAACCGCGAATGCCTGGCGCGCTACGGCGCGCAGGACCGACTCGAAGCGATCAACCGCGCCGGGGTGCGGCTGGCGCGCGAGGCGGCCGGCGACGCCGCCTGGGTGGCGGGCGCCGTCGGGCCGACCGGCTTCATGGTCGGCGCGCTCTCCGACGCAAGGCGCCGGGCGCTCCGGGGGATGTTCACCGAGCAGATCGAGGCGCTGCTCGCGGAGGGGATCGATCTCCTGGTCCTCGAGACGTTCTACTCGCTGGTCGAGATCGAGGAGGCGCTCGCCGCCGCGCGCGCTCTCTACCGCGGCCCGATCGTGGCGCAGCTCGCCTTCAGCGACGAGCGGCGCGAGATCGAGGGCGCCGGGCCGCGCGCCGCCGCCGAGCGGATACGATCGCTCGGCGCCGACGTGGTGGGCGCCAACTGCGCCGAGGGGCCGGCGTTCCTGTTCGACGTGGCGCGCGAGATGCTGGCCGCGGGCGCGCCGGTGAGCGTCCAGCCGAACGCCGGGCGGCCGCGCCGGCTCGATGAACGCACCATCTACATGACCACCCCCGAATATTTCGGGGTGTACGCGCGCCGCCTGTTCCAGGCCGGCGTGAAGGTGGTGGGCGGCTGCTGCGGCACCGGCCCGGAGCACATCCGCACGGTGGTCGATGCGGCGCGCATGCTCGGCGGCGGCCGGATCGCCGCGGGCACCGCACGCCCCGAGCCGCCGGCGCATGCGATCGAGCGCCTGGCGCCGCAACCGATCGAGGCGCTCTCCCCGCTCGGCGCGAAACTGGCGAAGGTGGTCGCGACCCGTCTCGCCCCGACCGCCGCGCGCCGCCGTCCCGCGGGCCCCTCCGAGTTCGTGGTCAGCGTCGAGGTCAACCCCGAGCCGGGGCTCGACCCGTCGCGCGCGCTCGCCGCCGCGGCGATGCTCCGGCGCGCCGGGTGCGACGTGATCAACATCGCCGACGGGCCGCGCGCCGCGGCCCGCATGAGCAACGTCGCCCTCGCCCTCGAGGCGCGCCGCGCCGCAGGCTGTGACGTCATCCTGCACGTCTGCTGCCGCGACCGGAACCTCCTCGGGTTGCACTCCGATCTCCTCGGCGCCTGGGTGCTGGGTCTCCGGAACCTCGTGGTGATCACCGGCGACCCGCCGAAGATGGGCGACTACCCGGCCGCGACCGCGGTCTTCGATCTCGACGCCATCGGTCTCCTGAGGATGGCCGACGCCCTCAACCATGGGGTCGACCCGGCGGGCCGGCCGCTCCGCGATCGGACCGGGTTCCTCCTCGCGTGCGGGGCCGA
>DATKFL010000329.1:0-3479 GCA_035511355.1 Dongiaceae bacterium | reverse complement strand
GCCGGAACTGCTGCGCGCCCGCTCGGCGCAGCTGTTCGACTGGATCACGGAAGGGAAGCTCAGGGTCCGGATTGGTGGTGAATATCCACTGGCGAATGCGGCCAGGGCGCATGCCGACATGGAGAGCCGCAAGACTACGGGCAAGCTGCTGCTCGTCCCATGACGGGTTAGGTCGCAATCGCAGTTGGCGGCGCGCACGGGGACGCCGCCGTCAGCCTTCGAACCTGCAGGTCGGGTGTTCACTCACCCCGGGCGCGCTAGGCGGGTCGACGGCAAATCTATCGAGGTCAGCACCTCGGCCGATCGGCTGGACGCCATCGTCGATGCGATCGACGATCTACTTTCCGAGCCCAAGGCGTCCGCTTTCGGCGTCGAGGGCGAGACCTATCAGATGCCGCTCGGCCAGAGTCAGCTCACCAGCCGCCGCGGCTGAGCGATTCGTCGGTTCTGCCAGCTGGTCCATCGCCGTCGCCCGCTCTCCCCAACTCGCGTGAGGCCGGCGGCGGGGGACGCCTGATTTGCGCATGAAAAGCCAGGGAGGACCGTCGCCAGGAGCACGATCACCTTGACGCCGGCGCGAACGGGAGAGGAGATTCCGGATGGGAGGGCTCCCGTCATGCGAATCCGCCGTCTTCGCCAGAGCAGGTTCGAGATGACGCGACGTGGGCGAAACCTGCTCGTCGTCTCCCTCCTCTTCGCGTCCGTGCCCACCACCTCGCTCTCGGCCGGGGCGACGGTCGCCGTGAGACGCGGCCGCGGCCTGGGCGCGCGCATCTTCCCGGACAGACGCTTCACCGTCCCGGATGGGAGCCAGGTGACGCGGCGGCGCATCAACTTCCGGCAGGGCAGGGACTACCCGAGCATCGCTGGCGTGGTGCAGCCGTCGTGCACGGACGCCGACTACTCCATCTGCGACGGCTTCGCCGAGCTCAACAAGCTCGATGGGTTCGACCTGCAGCCGCGTGTCGCCGTGCCGTTCACCGGTGCGATCGATCTGGACTCCGTCAACGCGTCGAACTTCTACATCGGCACCGGTACGGGAGCCTTCGTCACCGGTTTCCGCCAGCTTACCTTCGACCCGGCGACGAACATCCTGTCCGGAATCAGCGACGGCTTCCTCGAGGAGAGCACGTCCTACCGTATCTGCGTGACCAACGGCATCCTCGACGGCACCGGCCAGCCGATCCGGGCGTTCGCCAGGCCCTGCAGGGTCCGCTTCACCACCCGGACGGCGAGCGGCGAGCTTGTCCGCATCCGCCAGTCGATGGACCTTCCGCTCTCCGACGGCGCCAACGCGTACGTGCTGGCGGGATTTCCGAACGCATCGACGTCGACCGCCAGCCGCAAGATCACGTTCACGCAGAACGGCATGGACGACGTCTTCCTGGCCGCGAGCGTCGCGCCGTCGCTGGCCAATCCGCTCAACGGAATCGTCCGCACCGACCAGGTGAAGGTCGATTCGAGCGCGTCCGGCGCCTTCGAGTCGAGCGCGGTGCCCAATCTGATCCCGCCGGGGAGCGCCGGGTACTACGCGTTCGGCAGCTTCCTCTCGCCGCGATACCAGTTCGCATCGGCCTCGGGCCATCAGGACAATCCATACGGCGTCGGCGATGGGCTCACCGACGGGGAGATTCCCCCGGTCCCCACGACCCAGACGCCGGCTCCGTTCGGGGCCGACCGGATCGGCGTCATCGTCGTGACGCCGGACCCGACCCAGTTCCCGCCACCGTGGCCGGCCGCGATCTACGGGCCCGGGTTCACACGGAGCGACTACGACATCTTCGTCACCGCCGACTACAACGCGTCACTCGGGATCGTCACGCTGGCGACGAACCCCGCCGGGCACGGCTTCGGGCCGCTCAGCACGACGACCGTGACCGCTGCCGGCGTTGCCACGACGTTCCTCAGCTACGGACGCGGACGCGACCTCGACGGTGACGGCCTCATCGGCGACGGCCTGAACGATGGCGTCGGGCCGACGGGGCACGTCCAGCCGGACAGCAGCGTGCTGCCGTCGCGGAAGCCGATCGACGGGCTCGCGTCGGGGCTCATTCAGACCGTGGTCGACAACATGGCCCTCGGCCGCGCGCTCATGGCCGGCCTCGACATCCCCGGGATCGGAACCAACCTCGTCGACCCGTCGAGGATCATGTACTACGGGCTCAGCTTCGGCGGCATCTACGGGACGATGCTGATGGGCACCGACCCGCTCTTCCACCAGGGTCTGCTCAACGTACCCGGTGGCCCCATCGTCGACGTCGCACGGCTCTCGGCCTTCCGCGGCGACCTGGCCGACAAGCTGGCGATCTCCCGGCCGAGCTTCCTGAACGGCGGTCCCGGGCTCAACGGCTTCACCGAGGACCTTCCGCTCCGCATCGATCCGCCTCGGGTCATCAGCCATCCGGGCGCGGCCCAGCTTCAGGAGCTGTTCGCGAACAGCAACTGGTACGACCGCAAGGGCAGCCCCGAGACGTTCGCGCCGCGCATCAGGCTGCGACCCGACCCGGCCTGGGCTTCCAGTCCGAAGAACTTCGTCTTCCAGATCGCCTACGGGGACGGGACCACGACGGACGTGGCCGGGGGCGTGATCGTCCGTGCCGGTGACTTCTTCGACCGGGTCGTGTTCTACCGCAACGACAAGACACCGACCTACGCAACCGATCCGCACGGTTGGCTGGCCGATCCGACCCTGGCCGGGCGGACATCGGGGGAGCAGCAGCTCGGCACATTCCTCTCCACCGGTCAGGTCGTCAACACGAACCCGTCGTGGCTCGAGTTCCCGATCGCCAACCCGAACAACCTCGAGTGCCTGCACTATGCCGACCCGCAGACCGGGCAGACGGCGATGAGACAGCCGTTCCCGGCAAGCGGCGACTGTCCTCCGCCGTTCTAACCTGCCGGAGGCCGTTCAGCGCGGCATGAGCGGCAAGGCACGCTTTCGAGGGAGACGGACTTCGATAAGGTGCCGAGGAGTGGGCAGAGCGCCATCGGGATCGAGAGTTCGACTGATGGTCCTTCGAGGCCCATCAGCGCGGGCCACGCTGGCGGATTCGATCGAGCGCGTCTCGTGCTCGACTAACCATCGCCCTGTCGCACGCGCGCCGATCTCGTCCTACAGACCGTCCTTCCAGACGCAGGTTTGCGGGTAGGAATGGGACACGTCGCAGTGGCCGCCGTTCGGGTACGGGTTGTACGAGTTGCGCGGAACGTGCCCCTCATCCAAGTCGTCCTCGTCGTAGAAGGGATAGGCGGAGACGTACGGGAAGAAGCCTCGTCGGCCGCGGTGCCCGCGACCGAACCGGTGGTCACCGAAGCGCCGCCCAACGACGCGGCCGCCCTCGAACTCTCCGCTTCGCGGAACGCCCGAGCCGAGGCGGCCACCGCCGCCGAATCCACCGACGTGGCCCCCCGCATGACTCCCCGCCATGGTAGGCCACGCAGGGGTTCCCAGCGCGAGCGCGAAGACACCAGCGAGCACG
>DATKFL010000328.1:0-4985 GCA_035511355.1 Dongiaceae bacterium | reverse complement strand
CCGGCGATATCGAGGGCGCCGTCGCGGGGCAGCCGGTCGATCGGCTGAGCCTGCGCGCCGAGCGGCTCCTCGCCGGTTCGACGCGCACCTACACCCTGCGCTACGTGGCGAAGGACGCCGCCGGCAACGCCACGCCGGCGGTCGCGCTGGTCGTCGTGAAGAGCTCCGGGGCGGGGGCGCGGTGATCGGCGCCGGGAAGGCCGGGTCGCTCTAAGGCTTCACCGCCGGTCCGAATTGCCGGGTCGATCCGTCGCTGTTGACCTGCTCGACGAAGAGACTGTGGCCGCTCTTGATCTTCGAGACCGGCACGGCGTAGGAGGCGCCTCGATCGGAGGTGCACTCGAGGCACGGGATGAGCGCCGTGTTGAGCTGCGTCACCTTGCCGCGATTGTCGATCGACAGGACGTTGAATCCGGTGATGGAGTGCTCGACGTCGGTCTGCCAGTGCATGACCCCGTTCCCGCCCGACACGCGGTCGAGCAGGACGCTCGTGGCGCCGCACAGCGAGCAGGCGCAGGGGTTCTGAGAGGTGTTCGCCACGGTCGGGCAGTTGTCGCAGGCGTCGCCGATCGCATCGTGATCGGCGTCCTGCTGCCCGGGGTTCGGGGCGCCGGGGCAGTTGTCGATGCAGGCGTTGACGCCGTCGCCGTCGAAGTCCTCGCCGACGTCGTCGATCGCGCCGTTGCAGTCGTTGTCGACGGCGTCGCAGATCTCCTCCGAGGGCTCTTCGTTACGCACGCAGGCGAGGCTGCCGCCGCCGCAGTGGGTGGTGCCGCCGGCGCAGGCGCCCGGCTGGCCGGTCTGGCAGGCCACCCCGCCGCCGGGATTGTTCTCATCCGTGGCTCCGTCACAGTCGTCGTCGAGACCATCGCAGGTCTCGACCGACGGCACGGCGTTCGGGATGCAGTCGATGAGACCGCCGGTGCAGAAGGTCACCCCCGCGCCGCAGACGCCCGGGAAGCCGGTGACGCAGGTCAGCCCGCCGCCCGGATTGCCCTCGTCGGTCGCGCCGTCGCTGTCGTTGTCGAGCGCGTCGCAGATCTCCGCGGAGGCGACGACGTTCGCCACGCAGGCGAGCGCGCCGCCGGTGCAGTGACGGATGCCGCCGTCGCAGACGCCCGGGAGACCGGTCGAGCAGGTGCCGCCGCCTCCCGGATCGCCCTCGTCGGTCGCGCCGTCGCAGTCGTTGTCGAGGCCGTCGCAGATCTCGGGTGAGGAGCCGCCGCTCGGGACGCAGACCAGCGACCCGCCGGTGCACTGGGTGACTCCGGCACAGGCGCCGCTCTGGCCGGTCGAGCAGGCCTGCCCGCCGCCGGGGTTCCCCTCGTCGGCCGCGCCGTCGCAGTCGTCGTCGAGCCCGTTGCAGATCTCCGTGGCCGGGAAGACCGTCTGGTCGCAGTGCAGCGTGGCCGCCGAGCAGCGCAGGACGCCGGCGCCGCACAGGCCCGGGATGCCGGTCGCGCACGCCTGGCCTTCCTCGGCGGGGTTCTCGTCGACGGCGCCGTCGCAGTCGTTGTCGAGCCCGTCGCACGATTCCGGCGAGGCGGTGGTGAGCGGCACGCAGGTGAAGGTCGCGTCGGCGCAGGAGGTCTGGCCGGCGGCGCAGACGCCCGGCTGGCCGGTCTGGCAGGGTTCTCCGCCCGGCGGGTCGAACTCGTCGGCGGTGCCGTCGCAGTTGTTGTCGCGGCCGTCGCAGATCTCGGGGGCGTCCTGGTAGGTCGTCGGGTCGGCGTCGTCGCAATCGCCACCCGAGGGGGCGAACCCGTCGCCGTCGCAGTCGCTCTCGCGCCCGAAGATCACCGCATGCCCGGTGACCGTGCCGGCGTTGGTGGCGTCGTAGCCGCTGCCGGCGATGATGTCGGGCGCCTCATCCCCGATCAGGTTGCCGACCGCGATGAGGGATCGATCGGCGAGACGCGAGCCGGGCAGGCCGGAACTGTCCGAGACGCGCGCCCGCGGCGAGCAGTCGGCCCCCGAGACGATGCCGATCGAGCCGGCGTCGTTGCCGCGCGCGGTGTCGTTGAATGGCGCCGAGGCGGCCACCTCGGCGATCCCGTCGGCGTCGAGGTCGGGGAGGGCGGTGACCGCGCGCCCCCACTGGTCACCCGCGGCGCCGTCCGCGAGGGTGCAGCGCCGCAGGAGCGCCCCGTCCGCTCCGGAGAACAGCACCACCGCGCCCGCGTCGACCCTGCCGGCGTCGTCCCCCTGGGCTTCGCCTGCGGCGACGTCGGCGACCCCGTCGCCGTTGAGGTCGGGAACCCGCGCGACCGCGCCACCCATGCCGCCGCGGCTGGCCTCGGCGCTGAGGTCCACGAAGGTGCGCAGGATGCCGCCGGTGGCGCCGCTGTACAGCCGCACCTTGCCGAACAGCACGTTCGAGGTGTCGGGACTGAGGAGCGATCCGACCAGGTAGTCGGGGATGCCGTCGGCGTTCATGTCGCCCATCGCCGCGACCGAGGATCCGAACCGGACGTTGTTCTCGCCGGTCAGCGACGCGGCGTGGCGCCGCAGCACGGTGCAGGTCGCCCCCGAGAAGACCACGGCGCGCCCGTTCTGCGACGCGATCACCGAGGCGTTGCCGTTCAGCGCGTTCGGGTCGCCCGCCAGCACGTCGGGAACGCCGTCGAAGTTCAGGTCGCCGATCCCGGCGACCACCGTCCCGATCTCGCTGTAGGCCTGGCTCTGCCCGCCGCCGGGGAGCGTGATGATGATGCTGTCGGTGCAGGAGCGGAGGATCGAGCAGTCGGCCCCGGAGATGATCACCACCCGGCCCTGGGTGTTGGGCGCGGTCGTGCCGGGCGCGCCCGCGGCGAGGTCGGGCACGCCGTCGCCGTTCACGTCGCCGAGGAGCGCCACCGAGGTGCCGAGGCGATCGCCCTGACGGCCACCGGGGTCGGTGGCGATGCAGATCGCCGATCGGCTGGCACCCGAGACCAGCGACACCGCGCCGCCGTCGTTGCCGGCGGCCGTGTCGGTCGTCGGCGCCCCGACCGCGAGGTCGACCACGCCATCGCCGTCGAGGTCGCCCATGGCGGCGACCGCGGCGCCGTATCGGTCGCCCGACGAGGCGCCGTTGTCGGCGATCGGTTGCTGGCCGTAGACCTTCGCGCTGGTCTCGTCGATCTGGCCGTCGCAGTCGTCGTCGCGGTGGTTGCAGGTCTCGGTCGCGCCCGGGTGCGACGCCGAGTCGGCGTCGTCGCAGTCGCCGCAGACGAGGCCGGCCGGATCGCAGGCCGCATCGCAGAGCGCGAAGCCGTCACCGTCGATGTCGGCGCAGGCAGGCAGCGGGTCGGTCAGCCCGGGTCGGGGCGCGAACAGCGCGAACGCGGCGGCGGCGACCAGCAGCGGGAGAGCGATCCGCCACCGGTCAGGTCGATGTGTCGGCATGCGTCCTCGATATAAAGGATTGATAGAGCCTCAAATACGCCGAGGCGCAGGGGGTGTCAACATCATTCCGGCGTCTAGGAGCCGGTCCCCCGGCTCGGCTATAGTCCCGGGTCATATCACGCCGGGGGGTGTCGATGACGCCTGAGCATGGGAATTCGTCCGACGACGAGCCGCCGGTCCACGGGGGGAGAGGTGGGTCCGGGGGCGCCGGGGGCCGCGGTCCGCGCCGCCCCGGGTGGCCGCCGGGCGGGTTCGCCATCCCCGGATGGCTCCCGGGCGCCCTCTTCGGAGGGGTCATCCTGCTGGTGGCGGTCGTCGCCTTCATGACCTCGTGGTACCAGATCGAGCCGGACGAGGTCGGCGTCGTGCAGCGCTTCGGCGCCTACGTCCGCACCACCGACCCCGGCCTGCACATGAAGATCCCGCTGTTCGTCGAGACCGTCACCAAGGTCCCGGTGCAGCGCCAGTTGAAGATGGAGTTCGGCTTCCGGACCGTCCGCGCCGGCACCCAGTCGGAGTTCGCCCAGCCGACCTCCCAGACCCGCGCCGAGGCGCTGATGCTCACCGGCGACCTCAACGTCGCCAACGTCGAGTGGAGCGTGCAGTACCGCATCCGCGACCCGCGCAAGTACCTGTTTCACATCCGCGACGTGTCGCGCACCTTCCGCGACATGTCCGAGGCGGCGATGCGCCAGGTGGTCGGCGACCACAGCGTCGACGAGGTGGTCACCATCGGCCGCGAGAAGCTGGCGCTCGAGGCGCACGAGGAGCTGCAGCGCCTCTGCGACCTGTATGGCATCGGCATCGAGGTGCAGCAGCTGGTCCTGCAGGACGTCAACCCGCCCGACCCGGTGAAGCCGGCGTTCAACGAGGTGAACCAGGCGATCCAGGAGAAGGAGCGCGCCATCAACGACGCCTGGGCCGAGTACAACCGCTCGGTGCCGCTCGCCAAGGGGCAGACCGAGCAGATGATCCGCGCGGCAGAAGGGTATGCCCTCGAGCGGGTCAACAACGCCCAGGGGGACGCCTCGCGGTTCGAGGCGGTGCTGATCGAGTACCAGCGCGCGCCCCAGGTGACTCGCCGCCGGCTCTATCTCGAAGCGATGGCGGAGATCCTGCCGAAAGCCGGCAAGCGGATCGTCGTGGACGACAAGGCGAAGTCGATCCTGCCGCTCCTGAACCTGAACGAGGTCAAGCCATGAAGTGGGGACTGACCGCCGCCTGGATCGTCCTGCTCGGCATCGTCGCGCTGGCGTCCACCTACACCGTCTCCGAGACCGAGCAGGTGCTGATCACCCAGTTCGGCCGCCCGATCGGCGGCATCATCTCGACCCCGGGGCTGCATCTGAAGACCCCGTTCGTCCAGGACGTGCACCGCTTCGACAAGCGCTGGCTCGAATATGACGGCGACCCGAACGAAATCCCGACCAAGGACAAGAAGTACATCTGGGTCGACACCTACGCCCGCTGGCGGATCGCCGACGCCTTGCGCTTCTTCCAGGCGGTCGGCGACGAGAGCGGCGGCCAGAGCCGTCTCGACGACATCGTCGACGGCCAGACCCGCAACGTCGTCGCCTCGTTCGACCTGATCGAGGCGG
>DATKFL010000327.1:0-2090 GCA_035511355.1 Dongiaceae bacterium | reverse complement strand
CCTGCGCGCCGGAGGGCTGCGCGCCGCCGTGGCGGCGGTGGTCGTCGCGATCGCCGCGATCGGCTACGTCGGCTGGCGGCGCGTGTCGAGGCCGCCTGCCGCGAGCCGTCCCGGAACGGCGGCCGCGCTGCCGGGCGAGCCGATGACCATCGTCCTCGCGGCTCCGACGCGGGGCGGCGGCGCCGAGCGACTCCTGCCTGCGGGCCGATCGGTGCGGCTCGCGATCGCGCTGCCGTTCGGCGCGCCGGCGGGACGGTATCGGGCGCGCCTGGAGCGTGTGGAGGGATCGGTCTCCGTCGCCGTCGAACAGGAACTCGGTCCCGCCCGTGCCGGGGACGACGGCCTGCTGACGTTCGACCTGCGTGTCCCCGATGCGCCGGGACGCCGCCGGCTGCTCGTCTTCGCCGTTGAGGGATCCGCCGCCGCGGAACCGGCGGAAGCAATCGCGATCTATTCCTGCATCGTGGCCGCGGAGGCGCCGGCACCGCCGCACCGCGATCGATGAGCCGGCCGCGCGCGCAAGCCGGCGCCGCGAAACTCGTCGCGATTCTTGCGGCGACGGCGCTGCTCCATCTCGGCGTCGTCGCGACAATCCGTCCGGAGAGCCTTCCTCGGCACGCCGCGCCGTCGTCGTCGCCGGAACCGGCTGCCGAGCCCGCGGAGGTCCTCCGGCGCGCGTCGATCGAGATCGCCGCGGCCGAGGCGGCCCACGGTCCGGAGTCGCGCGAGGTCGCGACGCTCCTCGGAGCCACCGCGCAGAGCCTCTGGTGGCTCGAAGCCTATCCGGCGGCCCTGCCGCTGTCGGAGCGCGCGCTGGCCATCTCCGAGCGCACCGATCCGGGGTCGGCGGTGCTCGCGGGGCTGCTCTACCAGGTGGGGGAGTTGTGCCGCGCCCTCGGCGACTACGCTGGCGCGTTGCGACGGCTGGACGAGGCGCGCGCCCTCTGGAGCCGCACGCTCGGACCCCGGAGCCCCGAGGTGGCCGCCGCGCTCCACTACCTCGGCGTCGTCCATGCGACGACCGGGGACCGCGACGGGGCGCGCCGGCTCTTCGAGGAGGCGCTCGCCATCCGGCTCGAAAAGGGCGGCGAGGATCAGGAGCCGGTCGCCGCCACGCTGGTGGCGCTCGCCGGTCTCGCCGCCGATGCGGGCGATCCGGTGGCCGCCGACCGACTGCAGGCGCGCGCTCTCGGGATCTGGGAGCGGCTGCACGGGCCCGACCACCCCATGGTCGCGCGTGGGCTCTCCGGATGGGCGGCGCGGCGCGTGGCCGCAGGCGACCTCGCCGGGGCGCGCGCCCTCCTCGAGCGCGCGCTCGCCATCCGGATCGGCGCCCTCGGCCCGGATCACGATCTGGTGGCGCGCACCGAGATCGATCTGGCCGAGGTGCGGGCACGCGAGGGGGAGGGCCTCGAAGCGGAGCGGCTGTACCACGCGGCGCTCGATCGCTCCCGCCGCCGGCTCGACCCCGACCACCCGCAGGTCACCGAAGCGCTTCTCGGGCGGGCGCGCCTGCGCTGGGCGCGCGGCGACCGCGACGGCGCGACGGCGGCGGCGATCGACGCCGAGACCCTGGCCCGGCGCCGATTCCTGCGCACGGCCCGCGGCCTCTCCGACGGGGAGGCGCTGCAGTACGAGACGATGCGCGCCACCGGGCTCGGCCTGGCGCTCACCGCGCTCGCAGACCGGTCCGTCTGCGAGGGCGGCGCGGCGATCCTCCGGCGCCTCGACGCGGGGGTGATCGCCGCGCGCGCCATCGTCCTCGACAACCTGACCCGACGGAGCGCCGTCGCCGCGCCGGCGGTGGAGGGGGCGATCCCGGCCGGCGAGGGGCCCGACGAGGCGGCGGCCGTGTCGTTCTTCGATCAGGTGCGTCGCGCCCTCCCTACGGGCGCGACCCTTCTCGCCTATGTCCGGTACCGGCAGGTCGACGCGCGGGGACTCGACGCGGGCGCCGCGTATCTGGCCTTCGTGCTCCGTTCCGGTGCGGTCGCCCCGGAGGTCGTCCCGCTCGGCGACGCGGAACCGATCGATGCCGCGGTCGCCGCCTGGCGCGAGGAGGTTTCGGTCGATCCGCGCCTCGCCGATGG
>DATKFL010000326.1:0-8348 GCA_035511355.1 Dongiaceae bacterium | reverse complement strand
CCCGGGCCGGCGCAGCCCGGGGTGGAGAAGCCGTGACCGACAAGCCGCTCCTCTCCCTCGGCCTCGACCTCGACAATCTCTGGTCGTACATGAAGATCCACGGCGACGCAGGGTGGGAGGCGTACCCCACCTACATGAGCGCGCTCGCGCCGCTCCTGATCGACGTCCTGGCGCGGCACCGGCTGAAGATCACCCTGTTCATCGTCGGCCAGGACGCGGCGCTCGACCGCAACGTCGAGGCGTTCCGCGCGATGGCCGACGCCGGGCACGAGATCGGCAACCACTCGTTCCACCACGAGCCGTGGCTGCATCTCTATTCGCGGCCGGAGATCGAGGACGATCTCAAGCGCGCCGAGGAGGCGATCGAGCGCGCCACCGGGCGCCGCACGGTCGGGTTCCGGGGCCCCGGCTACTCGCTGAGCGGCGACACCCTCCGGGTCCTGGCGTCGCGCGGCTACAGCTACGACTGCTCGACCCTGCCGACCTTCCTGGGGCCGCTGGCGCGCGCCTACTATTTCTGGAAGAGCCGCGGGATGCCGGCCGAGGAGCGCGCCAAGCGCAAGAACCTCTTCGGGTCGTTCCGGGACGGCCTGCAGCCGATCCGGCCGTACTCCTGGTCGATCGACGGCCGGAGCCTGGTCGAGATCCCGGTCACCACCCAGCCGATCACCCGCGTGCCGTTCCACATGTCGTACGTGCACTACCTGTCGCGCTTCTCGACCACCCTGGCGCGCGCGCACCTGGCGACGTCGCTCGGGCTCTGCCGTCTCGGCGGGGTCACGCCATCGTACCTCCTGCACCCGCTCGACCTGCTCGGCTGCGACAAGGTCCGCGAGCTGGCCTTCTTCCCCGGCATGGACCTGCCGACCGCCGCCAAGGTCGAGTTCCTCGAGGAAGGGCTGGAGCGGCTCAAGAAGTCGTTCCGCGTGGTCACGCTCGAGGAGCATGCGCGCGCGGTGGCGGCGGCGCCGGAGGGCGTCGTGCGCACCTACGAAGAGGAGCGCGCGCGTGGCTGATCGTCCGCGCATCCTGATCGTCCTCGGCACCCGTCCGGAGGCGATCAAGTTCTTCCCGGTCGTGCGGGCGCTCCAGGCCGATCCCGACCTCGACGTCGTCCTCGCCACGACCGGGCAGCACCGCGAGATGGTCGACCAGATCCTCGGGCCGTTCGGGATCGCGCCGCAGCACGACCTCGACATCATGCGGCCCGACCAGTCGCTGAACGACATCGTCTGCCGGGTCATTCCGCTCCTCGAGACGCTCTACCGCATGGTCGACCCGTCGATCGTCCTGGTGCAGGGGGACACGACCAGCGCGTTCGCCGCCGGGCTCGCGGCGTTCCATCGGCGCATCGCGGTGGGGCACGTCGAGGCGGGCCTGCGCTCGGGGAACCGCTTCCATCCCTTCCCCGAGGAGGTGAACCGCCGGATGCTGAGCGTGGTCACCGACCTGCACCTCGCCGCCACCCCGTGGGGCGCCGCCAACCTCGAGCGCGAGGGGACCGCGCGGGCCGACATCGTCGTGACCGGCAACACCGTCATCGACGCGCTTCTCGAGACCCTGGCGCGGCCCGATCTCCTGGCGGCGCACCGCGCCGGCGGCGTGACCCTGGCCGAGGACGAGAAGCTGGTCCTGATCACCCTGCATCGCCGCGAGAACTGGCTGGCCGACGGCAGCGCGGGCGCCTCGCCCCTCGAAGAGGTGTTCCTCGCGATCGCCGAGACCGCGCGGCGCTTCCCGCGGGTGCAGTTCGTCTACCCCGTGCACCGCAACCCGAACGTGCAGGAGCCGGCGAAGCGACGGCTCGGCGGCCTCGCCAACGTCCATCTCCTCGACCCGCAGCCGTACATCCCGTTCGTGGGGCTGCTGGCGCGCGCGGCGGTGATCCTGACCGACTCGGGGGGGATCCAGGAGGAGGCGCCGTCGCTCGGGGTGCCGGTCCTGGTGGCGCGCGAGACGACCGAAAGGCCCGAAGGGGTGGAGGCCGGAAGTAATATGCTGGTCGGCACGGACCGGGAGACCGTCGTCCGCGCGCTCCGGGAGCGACTCGAAAACCCCGCGTCCCGCCCGGAGGCGTTACCCTGTCCGAACCCGTTCGGAGACGGCCGCGGGGCCGCCCGGGTGCGGGCGGCGCTGCGCCATCGCTTCGGCCTGGGGGCGCGACCGGAGGAGTTCCGGCCGCCGGCGCCATTGAAGAGCCAATCATCCGGTCCGCGCCCGGAGGGCGCGGCCGCACACGGAGGTCGTTGACATGAGCGAGACGCGCACGAAAATCACCCTCCCCTCGGACGCCGACATCACCGGTCGATCGTTCGGCGCGGAGGAGATGGAGCAGCTCCGGCGGGTCATCGCCTCGGGGACGCTCAACTGCACGAAGGGCACCGCGGTGCGCGAGTTCGAGGCGCGGTTCGCGAAGTCGCTCGACATGCCGTTCTGCCGCACGACGACCTCGGGGACCGCGGCGATTCACGCGGCGGTCGCGGCGGTCGACCCGGAGCCGGGGGACGAGATCATCGGCACGCCGATCACCGACATGGGGGCGATCACGCCGATCCTGTACCAGACCGGCATCCCGGTGTTCGCCGACGTCGACCCGCTCACCTACAACCTCACCGCCGCGACCATCGCGAAGAAGATCACCCGCCGCACGAAGGCGGTCATGGTGACCCACCTGTTCGGGAATCCCTGCGACATGGACCCGATCGTGGCGCTGTGCCGCGAGAAGGGGCTGCTCCTCCTCGAGGACTGCGCCCAGGCGTTCGGCGCCACCTACAAGGGGAGGCCGGTCGGCACGATCGGCGACATCGGCTGCTTCTCGCTGCAGCAGACCAAGCACATGACCGCGGGCGAGGGCGGGATGGTGGTGGCGCGCGACGAGAAGCTGTCGCGCCGGATGCGCCTGTTCATCGACAAGGCCTGGGGGTACGGCGACCCGAAGCCCGATCACTACTTCCTGGCGCTCAACTACCGCATGACCGAGCTGGCGGGGGCGGTCGCGCTGGCGCAGTTCGACAAGCTGCCGGCGATGGTGGCGCACCGCGTGGCGATGGCCGATCGGCTGTCCAAAGCGATCGCCGGCGTCGCGGGGGTCGCGGCGCCGAAGACTCTCGCGGGCGCCGCGCCGGTCTACTGGAAATACCCGCTGCGGGTCGACGGAAATATTCTCAAAGGCGGCGCCGACGCGGTCGGCGCCAAGCTCAAGGAGGCCGGCATCTTCGCGGCGCCGCGCTACATCCAGAAGCTGGCGTTCGAGTGCGAGGTGCTGCGCGACCAGGTCACGTTCGGGAAGAGCCGCTTCCCGTACGTCGGAGCGCACCGCGCCGGCGACCCCGAGATCCGCTACGCGAAGGAGGACACGCCGGGCGCCATCGAGGCGCTCGCCGGCGTCGTCGTGCTGCCGTGGAACGAGAAGTTCACCACCGAGCACGTCGACTTCATCGCCGGGGTCATCCGCCAGGCGGCGCAGGAGTTGCGGTGAGCGGGCCAAAGGCGGCGGCCGACGCCGGCTCCGGCGCCCGCCGTCCGGGCAAGTCCGACGTCGTCCGCTTCGGCATCCTCGGGTGCGGGCGGATCGCGCAGTCGCACCTGCAGGCGCTGGCCACCCTCCCCGAGGCGAAGCTCGTCCTCGCGGTCGAGAACCGCAAGTCGGCGGGGGAGGCGGTGGCCGAGGAGTACAAGTGCGCCCTGTACTCGGACTTCGCCGACAAGGCGATCCCGGCGCAGGTCGACGCGGTGATCATCTGCACGCCGCCGAACCTGCACCACGGGATCGCGCGCCACTTCCTCGAGCGCGGGGTGCACGTCCTGTGCGAGAAGCCGCTCACCATCCAGTCGGCGGAGGCGCGCGACCTCGTGGCGCTCAGCCGCGACCGGGACCTCGTCCTGATGATGGCCTCCAAGTTCCGCTACGTCGACGACATCATCAAGGCGAAGGCGATCATCGAGTCGGGGATCCTCGGCCGGATCGTCATGTACGAGAACACCTTCTGCAGCAAGATCACGATGGGCGACCGCTGGAACGCGCAATCCAAGGTCTCCGGCGGCGGGGTGCTGATCGACAACGGGTCGCACGCCGCCGACATCGCGCGCTACCTGCTCGGGCCGATCGTCGACGTGCAGGCCCAGACCGGCCTGCCGACCCAGGGGCTCGACGTCGAGGACACCGTGCGGGTGCAGTTCCTGACCCAGGGCGGCGTCATCGGCACCTTCGATCTCTCCTGGAGCATCACCAAGGAGTCGCCGCACTACGTGCAGGTCTTCGGCTCGGAGGGGACCTTGCAGGTCGGCTGGAGCGGGTCGAAGTACCGCCAGGACGGCTCCTCGAAGTGGGTGCCGTTCGGGACCGGGTACGACAAGCTGAAGGCGTTCGCGCGCCAGCACCTCAACTTCATCGGCTGCCTGAAGGGGCGCGAGACGCCGATCATCTCGCCGGAGGATTCGCTGGCCTCGGTGCAGGTGGTCGAGACCGCCTACAAGTCGGCCGGGCTGAACCACTGGCTCAAGATCGAGTCGGTGGCATGAGCCAGGAGCCGAAGCCGGCCTGGGTGCACCCCACCGCGCACGTCGAGGAGGGGGTGACCCTCGGACACGGCACCCGCGTCTGGGACAGCGTCCACATCCGGCGCGGGGCGCGCATCGGGCACAGTTGCATCATCGGCGAGAAGTCCTACGTCGCCTATGACGTGATCATCGGCAACTACGTGAAGATCAACGCCGCGGTCTACGTCTGCGCCGGGGTGGCGATCGAGGACTTCTGCATGCTGTCGGCGCACACCGTCTTCACCAACGATCGCTTCCCGCGGAGCGGCGACCGGACCCTCGCCGGGCTCGAGACCTCCGACCCGACCGAGGAGACCCTCCTGACCCGGGTGCGGCGCGGCGTCACGACCGGCGCCAACGTCACCATCGGGCCCGGCGTCGACCTCGGGGAGTTCGCGATGGTCGGGATGGGGTCGGTCGTGACCCGGAACGTCCCGGCGCACGCCCTCGTCGTCGGCAACCCGGCGCGCATCGTCGGGTGGGTGTCGGTCTGCGGCGAGCCGCTCCTCAGGGTCAACGACCTCGAGTCGAAGGCGCGCAGCAACCTGCACTGCCATCGCTGCGGGCGCGACTACCTGTACGACGGCGCCCTCCGCCCGAAGAGCCCGATCGTCTCGGCACCATGAAGGTCGCGGTCGTCGGCGGCGGGCTCCTCGGCCTGACGCTCACGCATCGGCTGGCGGCGCTCGGCCATCGGGTCGATCTCTTCGAGGCGGAGCCGCAACTCGGCGGTCTCGCGGCGTCGCACGACTACGGCCCGTTCACCTGGGATCGCTTCTACCACTGCATCCTGCCCCAGGATACGGCGCTCATCGCGCTCCTCGACGAGCTGGGACTGGCGGAGGATCTCCGCTGGACCCGGACCGGCACCGGCTACTACGCGCGCGGCACCTTCCACGACATGAGCGGCAACCGCGACTTCCTGCGCTTTCCGCTCCTGACTCTGGTCGACAAGGCGCGCCTGGGTGCCGCGATCGTCTATGCGACGCGGTTCGCCGACCCGAACGCGTTGTACCGGGTGAGCGCCGAGGAGTGGCTCACCCGCCTCTGCGGCCGGCGCGCCTACGAGACCTTCTGGCAGCCGCTGCTCAAGGCGAAATTCGGACCGTTCCACGATCAGGTGGCGGCGGTCTTCATCTACGCGACCCTGGTGCGCCTGTTCGGGGCGCGGTCGGCGACCGCCGGCGCCGAGAACCTCGGGTACGTGCGGGGCGGCTATCACCGCATCCTCGGCCGGTTCGCGGAGCGACTGCAGGCGCGCGGGACGATGCTTCGGGTGAAGACCCCGGTGCGGCGGATCACTCCGGAGCCGGCCGGTGCCGGCGTCCGGATCGCCTGGAGCGACGGATCGGGCGAGACCGGGGCGCGCTACGACCAGGTCTTCTTCACCGCGCCGTCGCGACTGGCGCGGCGCACGGCCGACCCGGCCTTCGCGGGTCACCTCGACGCGGTCGAGCGCGAGCACCCGACCGCGTCGGCCTATCTCGGGGTCGCATGCCTCGTGCTGGCGCTCCCGGAGCCGCTGACGAAATACTACGTCCTCAACATCGGCGAGCCGGCGATCGAGCTGACCGGCCTCATCGAGATGACCAACCTCGTCGACCGGGGCGCCGAGACGGCCGGGCTGAGCCTGATCTACCTGCCGCGCTATCTCGACAGCGAGTCGTCCGACTTCGAGGCGAGCGACGCGACGCTCCGCGACGCCTTCGTCGATCGCGGCCTGAAGCGGCTCTTCCCGGGCTTCGATTTGCGGAGCGCGCGCTACGCCGGCGTGCACCGGGCGCGCTACGTGCAGCCGCTGCCCCTGGTGCGGCAGGGTGGCGGCGGGTCGACCGCCGAGGCGCCGCCGCTCGAGACGCCGTTCCAGGTGATCAACACCTCGATGCTGCGCTGCGCGACGCTCAACAACAACGAGGTCGTGGCGCTGGTCGACCGGTTCATCGCGAAGAACCGGGCGGCGCTCACGCCGCCGCCATCGCCCCCGAACGCCGCCTGAGCGCGGCCAGCGCCATCACCACCCAGACTGCGAACAGCGCCACGCCGTTCGCGACCGTGATCGCGGCGGCGAGCGCCGGGGCGAGATCCAGCCGCTCCATCATGGTGTCGGTGGCGAGGTAGTTCACCGCCGGAACCAGGACGAGCGCCAGCACCCCGAGCGGCACGCCGGCCCATCCCGGTCCCGGGCGATCCGGCCGCGCGCCGATGAAGAGCGCCGCCGCCGGGATGGCGAGCAGGATCCCGTCGTACGCCAGGTGGTAGGTGCAGAGCATGAGGGTCAGGATCGCCATCGTGATCGCCCGCACTCGTCCCTCGGGAGAGCGATCGCGCGCCAGCCGGACGAACGCCACGCCCCCGAGCGCGAGGACCGAAAGGCCGATCGCCGCCTCGACCGGGTCGCTCGGCGGCGTCGCGGAGAGCCGCGCCACGATCGCCGGCGTGTCGAGACGGATGACGCTGGTGGCGGCGTTCGCCGCGTGGTCCTTCTCCATGATCGAGTACGACGCGACCATCGACCGCACCAGGGGCACCAGGCCGCCGGCCGAGGCCGCGAGGCTGGGAAGCGCCGGCAGGACGAGCGCCACCGCGAGGGCGGTGCCGCGCAGAACGGTGCGCAGGCGCCCCTGCGCGAGCAGCAGGATGACCAGCGGCGCGCCGTAGGTCGGCTTCACCGCCGCCAGCGCCACCCCGGCCGCCGCCCACCACGAGTGCGGGTCGTCGTTCACCAGCGCCAGGTAGACCCCGAGGGTCACGAGGAAGGTGACCTGCCCGAGGAAGAGCGTCTGGTGCGACGGCCGGGCGATCAGGATGCAGGTCGCCGCGAGGAAAAGCGCCGCGACCGTGATCCTCCTGCCGCACGCCTTGAGGGTCAGGCGCGCCAGGATCAGGAGGAGCGCGAGGTTGAACAGGTAGTGCACCCAGCGGGCCGGGCCGTAGCCGAACAGGGTGAACGGCAGGTGCAGCACGAAGGAGTGCGGCGCGTACGGCGAGGTCGGCCGCGCCACAGGGTAGTGCGCCTGGTAGCCGACCGGGTCGTACGGATTGACGCCGTCCAGGAGCGCCACCGACGGGTAGTAGAAGGCGTCGCGGAAATCCTGGAAGCCGTACCGCTCGACCTTCGGCTGTCCGGGGATGTCGGCGTTGCTCGCGATGCGCCAGGTGGTCGCGGCGACGCCGAGGAGGAACAGGACGACCGCCGCGATCGGCAGGAGGCGGCGCCACGCGGGCATCCGCCCGGCCGCGTCGATCACCGTCTTCCCGTTCCCGAAGGGGATCCCGTCATGTCGCACCCGTCGCCGGCGCGCGGCATCTTACCCTTTCCGGTAGATCGCCCAGAAGAGATCCTCGGCGGGGTAGGGAATGGCGATCCGGGACGGGATGAGCGCGCCGAACGGCTTCAGGAGCGACAGCGCCGCCGAGCCTTCGACCGCGTGCGTCAGGATCGAACGCGCATGCGCGCCGGAGAGGCGTTTCCGGGGGCGGCCGCGCGCGATCTCCCGGAGACCGCTCCGCCCGACCAGGCGCGCGAGGCTTGCGGGGGTGAACCAGTGCAGGACGCTCGGCGGGCTGAACTCGTGCCAGCGCTTCCCCCAGAAGCGCGCCGTCTTCGAGTCGGCGTTCCAGGTCTCGACCAGGAGGAGCCCGCCGTCGGCGACCAGGGCCGCGGCGTTGCCGAAGGCGCGCGGCAGATCGCGGAAGTGCGCCGCCACCTGGACGATGCTGACCAGGTCGTAGCGCCGGTCGTCGCGATACTCCTCGAGCGTCCCGACCGCCACCTCGACGCCGCTGTCGCTTCGGGCCCGCGCCGCCAT
>DATKFL010000325.1:0-5253 GCA_035511355.1 Dongiaceae bacterium | reverse complement strand
GCCAGTGGTAGTTCACCACGTTGACGTAGTCGTTCGAAGGGCGCACGACGCGCGCGTCGCGCGTCTTGCGCAGGACGACGGCGATGGCGTCCGGGTCCTGCGGCACCTTGGTCAGCGCCTTCTCGGCGGCGGTGATCTCTGGCCAGGGGTTGGCGCCGCCGGCGGCCTCCTTGGCGGCCCGCGCCGGCGCGGCGCCGAGAACGACGAGCGCCGGAAGGAAGACGAGGATCGATCGCAGGACGAGGCGCGGGCGGCACGTCGGCAACGGCATGTCGGGCCTCCATCGGCGGAGAGCGTGGTGTGGAGCGATTCGGCGAGGAGCGCTGCGGTGTTATTCTAACCGGGCCTGCGCTCGCCGCGTCAATGGCCGGCCCCCGAGGGTTCGCTTGAACAATCGCTTCCCGGTTTTGCTCCTGCTGCTCCTGCTCGTCTGGACGACGCCTCCATTCAGCGGCCTGCCGGCGCGCGCCGAGACCCCCGCCCCTGCCGCCGCGGCGCCGAAGGACGACGCCGTCCTGCTCGAGGAGAGCATGGAGATCACGATCGTCTCGCGCACCGAGGCGCGCGAGCGCCACGTGACCCGCACCCAGGTGCTCACCGCGCGCGGCGCGGATCGATACGACGTCGCCAGCATCCCGTTCCGCCGCGGGGTCACGCTCAGGGAGGTACGGGCGGCGGTGATCCTCCCCGACGGGAAGCGGGTCGAGGTGAAGAAGAACCAGATGGTGGATCGCGCCGACTTCGCGTCGTACGAGCTGTTCTCCGACACGATGGAGCGGCTGATCAACTTCCCCGGTGTCGTGCCCGGCGCCATCGTCGAGCACTCCTACGTGCGCGAGTTCACCAGCCTCGTCGACGTGCCCTCGGGAATGTATTTCCAGGAGTTCATCCCGGCGAAGAGCATGACCCTCACGGTCCGCGCCCCGAAGGGGTTTCCGATCCGGTTCACGACGCGCGGCACGTCCCTCGAGTACGAAGCCCGCGAGGAGGGGGAGACGGTCGTGCGCACCTGGACGGCGAAGGACGCGACGCCGCTCCGGCGCGAAGAGAGCATGCCGCCCTACACCGACCTGGCGCCGCTGGTGCGCATCGCGCCGCTCGAGACCACCTACGACGGGCACGCGCTCGATGCCACCGACTGGGGCGGCATCGGCCGGTTCGACTGGGACCTGCACAAGGATCGGATCGAGGCGGCGCCGGAGGTCGCGGCTCTCGCGCACTCGCTGATCGACGGGAGAACCACCCCCGAAGAAAAGACCCGCGCGCTGTTCGAGTTCGCGCAGAAGGAGATCAACTACGTCGCGGTCGAGGTCGGCATCGGCGGCTGGCAGCCGCACCCGAACGCCGACATCCTGCGGCACCGCTACGGCGACTGCAAGGACAAGGCGACGCTGCTCATCGCGATGCTGCGATCGGTCGGGCTGACCGGATACATGGTGTCGATCCGGACGCGTGACGCGGGGCTGGTCGATCGCGACACCCCCTCGCTCGCCTTCAACCACGCCATCGTCGCCGTCCCGGCCCCCGAGGGCTACCTGTTCCTCGACCCGACCGACAACGACACCGCCTACGGCGATCTGCCCTGGAGCGACCAGGGCGTGTCCGTCGTGGTGGTCAAGGAGGGCGGCGCTGTGGACGTCGTCGAGACGCCGCTGATGCCGCCCGCCATGAATCGCCGGAACCGCAAGGTGATCGCACAGATCACGACCGCCGGCGACCTCGAGGGATCCTACGTCGTCGAAGCCTGGGGCCAGCGGCGCGCGGCGCTGGCCGATCTGCTGCGCGCCGGCGAACGCGAAAAGGCGGACACGCTCGAGGAGCTCGTGGCGCTCCTCTGCCCCGGCGCGGTGATGCAGGCGCACGAGGTGACCGCGCCGCAGAAGCCGGACGATCCGATCCGGGTGACGATCCGCTTCCGCGTGCCGCGCTTCATCACCCAGGCGGGGACGATGAGCATCATCTCGCCGCACCTGGCGCGGGTCGCATGGCTGGCGAACCTCGGCGCCTACCCGACGCGCCGCTACCCGGTGCTCTTCCCGTACCTGCTGCAGGAGACCTCGGAGGTTCGCCTCACCCTCCCGGACGGGATGACGCTCAGGAAAATGCCCGCGCCGAAGGATCTCTCCGGGGCCGGACTCCAGTCGGAGACGCGCTTCGAGATGGTGCGCGAGGGCAATCGCGACGTGCTCGTCGTGCGCCGCGCCGTCACGGTCGGTCGGCGCGAGATTCCCACGGGCGAGTACGCCGCGCTCCGCACATTCCTGTCGGCCCTGGGTGAAGAGGAGGCCTCGGCGGTCACCCTCGTGCCGCGCTCCTGAAGCGGCGATCCCCGCTAGGCCCGAGCGACCTCGCTCATCAATGCCAGGAGGTTCCCTTCGGTATCGCGGAAGAAGGCCAGGTACAGGTCGTGCTGCGGCAGCCGCGCGACGAGGTGCGGCTCGGCATCGAACGCGACGCCGGCAGCGCGCAGGCGCGCGTGGGTCGCGGCGATGTCGGCCACCTTGTAGTAGAGGATGCTGCCGGGGTGATCGAACTCAGGTTTCTCGGCCGGCCCCAGCATCAGCCGGACGCCGCCGCAGTCGAAGAACGCCAGCTTCGGCGCCTCGAACAGGAACCTGAGGCCGAGCGTGTCGCGGTAGAAGGCGACGGCGCGCTCCAGCGACTTCACGTTGATCGCGATCTGCCCGATCCTATCGAGGCTGGTGCCCGGGGTCGTGGTCATGATGGTCTCCTTGCCGCGCCGGTCGGGCCGCGCCGGCGGCGCCAGTAGAAATAGGCCGGCAGCCCGAGGGCGAGGATGCCGAGGCCGACCCCCGACTCGACCGGCTGGTTCCAGAGGGTGTTGGCCAGCACGACGACGCAGACCCCGACGTACAGGATCGGCGTCACCGGATAGCCCCAGGTCCGGTACGGCCGCTCCCAGTCGGGACGGCGACGGCGCAGCACGATGACCGACGCGCCCGCCAGCGCGTAGAACAGCACCGCCGCGAAGATGACGAAGGTGTAGAGGCGGGTGTAGGTGCCCGAGAGGCACAGGACCCCCGACCAGATCGCCGACCAGACGATAGCGCGTCCCGGCGTGCGGAAGCGCGGGTGCACGTCGGCGAGGCCGCGGAAGAAGAGCCCGTCGCGCGCCATCGCGTAGAAGACGCGCGGTCCCGAAAGGACGGTCGCCGAGATGCAGCCGAACACCGACACCAGGACCGCCAGCGCCATCAGGCGCGCGCCGATCGGCCCGAACAGCGCGGCCGCGGCGGTCTCGCCGATGCGCGGAGTCTGCAGCATGTCGCCGACCGGCAGGGCGTACAGGTAGATCACGTTCATGCCGACGTAGATCAGGGTGATCGCGGTCATCCCGAAGACCAGCGACAGCGGCAGGTTGCGCTTCGGCTCCTTGATCTCGCCGGCGGTGAAGGTGATGTTGTTCCATCCTTCGTAGGCCCAGAGCATCGCGATCATCGCGAGGACGAACGAGCCGAAGGTGACGGCGGGCGCGCCGCCCCCGGCCGCGGCGCCCGCCGCGCCGGCCGCCGGCGCGGTGGCGGCCGCACCCGACGTGAGATGATCGAACGAGCCCTTGCCGATCAGGATCGCGGCGACCGCGAAGCCGACGAAGGAGAGGAGCTTCATCACGGTCACGATCCCCTGGAAGACGCTCCCCTCCTTGACGCCGAAGTAGTTGATCACCGACAGGAAGGCGATGACGAAGACCGCATTCAACTGCCCCGCCGAGATCGCGAGCGGCCCGGCGAGCGGCAGCGGCAGCGCGACCAGGATGCGGTTGGTCCCGAGCGCCGGCACGAATGAGCCGAAGTACTCGGCATAGCCGACCGCGAGCGCCGCGAGCGTGCCGGTGTGGATCACGGCGAACAGCGACCAGCCGTACAGGAAGCCGACGAGATCGCCGTATGCCTCGCGCAGGAAGAGGTACTGCCCGCCGGCGTGCGGCAGCGCGGCGCCCAGCTCCGCGAAGACCAGGGCGCCCGCGAACGACACGACGCCGCCGGCGATCCAGCCGAGGAGAAGCGCCCCGGGAGTCGGCAGGAGATGCGCGACCCCTTCCGGGCCGCCGGTCACCATGAAGACCGCCGAGCCGATCACGAGACCGATGACGAGGAGGGTCGCGTCCCACAGGCCGAGGGCGCGCACCAGCCCGTCGGACGCCGGCGCGGCCGAACCGGCTGTGTCGTTCAGGGGCAGGGCGAGTTGTTCGGCCGGACGGCGCCGGCGCTCGTGGTGCCGAGGATCCCTTCGACGACCGTTCCGTCCCAGGGCCGGGTGTAGACGCCGGTCACGAAGTAGGCGAACGCCTGGCCGACCGGCGGCGTCCCCGCATCACTGAAATTCGGCGCGACCAGGCCGCTCTGGAGGCAGGTGCCGTAGTTGGTCGCCGACAGGCCCGGGATCGGCGCGCGATAGACGTTCCAGCGGGTCACGGTCGGCTCGTTCCCCCAGGAGAATCCGCCGGCCGGGTCGCTCGTGAGATCGCCCGGCATGGCGGCGGTGTCATACGCGGCATCGAGCGCGCGCAGTTTTCCCCAGCCGAAGCCGGTGTTCGGCACCGCGCCGGTGAACAGATCGTTCTGCGCGCTCCGCAGGATCGCCCCCTTGATCTGCGCGCCGTCGAGCGTCGGATCGATCCCCAGGAGGAGCGCCATCGTGCCGGCGAGGTGCGGCGTCGCCATCGACGTGCCGCTCATCCCGTAGTGCACGTTGTCACGTTCGCGCGACAGCGACGGCACGAACGGCACCCGGACGATCGACATCGACGAGCCGACCGTCTGGCCGGGACCGCTGACGTCCGGCTTGATCCGGCCGTCGCGCGTCGGGCCGACGCCCGAGAAGATGGCGCGCGCGTTGAGCGTGCCGCCTCCCGTCGATGTGCCGCCCGTGCCGTTGATCCAGGTGGTCTTGCTGACGTAGGCGCCCGCGGTCACCCCGTTCTTCAACGTGCCCGGGACCGAAACGCTCCCGGCCAGCGTGAAGGAGTTGATGAAGTTGAGGAATGGCCCCTGGCCGCGCGCCGTGGCGTTGTTCCAGGCGTCGAAATCGCCGCCGCCGAGCGGCCCCACTCCCACCGTCTGCACACGAATCGTCCAGTTGCCGGCGGGGGGGACCACCACCGGGCTGCAGAACGGCGAGTCGACGATCTCGATAAACACCTCGTTCTCGCCGTTCGCCGGATCCTGGACATTCGAAGCGTCGATCTGGATCGCGCCCGAGGTGGTGCAGATGATCCCGGTGTCGACGCCG
>DATKFL010000324.1:0-14477 GCA_035511355.1 Dongiaceae bacterium | reverse complement strand
CCCGACAGCCAGCGGATCGCGTTCACCGATGGCGACGGGCAGGTGCTCATCAAGCGGGCGGACGGCACCGGCGACGAGGAGTCGCTGATCGCAACCCACGACCGGCTTCGCAATCCCTCCTGCTGGTCGCCGGACGGCGCTCACATCTTCTTCCGGACGCAGGATCCGGCGACCGGGCTCGATTTCCAGCAAGTGGCGACGGGCGGCAGCCACGAGGTCAAGGTCCTGCTCGCCACGCCCGCCAACGAGACCGCGCCGTCGCTCAGTCCGGACGGTCGCTTCCTCGCCTACCGTTCCGACGAATCGGGCGGCACGTCGCAGTTGTTCATCGCTCCGTACCCGATCTCCGGCGGCAAATGGCAGGTGACCAGCGGCGGTGCCGACAGCTACGCGTGGGCACCGGACGGCCGCCACATCGTCTACGAAGTTCCGGACGGGAAGCTGTACTCGGTCGGAGTTCAGGAGGTGAACGGCGGACTGGAGCTGAGCGCGGCCACGCCGTTCTTCGGGGGCGAAACGGCGCCGTCCTCGTGGACCCTCGCGCCGGACGGCAGGCGCGTGCTCGGCGTCGTGCAGATCGACGAGGGGCCGACCGCGCCGCTCGAGCTCGACCTCGACTGGTCGGCGGGGGTCGCCGGACCGTGAGCGTGGTGCCCGGCAGGCCCCCCGGGCCGCACGCGATCGCGGCGCAGCCCGGCGCGGGCGGGAGGGGACGGTGATCCTCGATCGGGTCGAGCACCCGGGCTGGCGGTCGAACACCTGGGTCGTCGCCACGGCGGCGGGAGGGTCCGGCTTTCTCGTCGATGCCGGCGGCCCGATCGAGGCGGTGCTGGAGATGATCGCGCGGCACCGCGTGACCATCGAGGCGATCCTGCTGACCCATCACCATCACGATCACGCCGGCGAGGCGGCGACGTTGGCGCGGGCGACCGGCGCGGAGGTGTACGCGCACCGGGACGAGCTGCCGCTGCTCGGGGCAGGCGCGGCGCACCCGCTCGAAGACGGGGCGACGCTGAACGCCGGCGGCCTCGCGATCCGCCTGCTGCACATCCCCGGGCACACCGCCGGGCAGGCGGCGTGGCGGGTGGGGGACGAGGTCGTCTTCACCGGCGACACGCTCTTCCGCGGGTCGGTCGGGAGCACGGTGGCGCCGGGGCACACGACGTTCGCGGACCTGCGCCGATCGCTCGTCGATCGCCTGCTCGCGCTTCCCGATCGGGTGCGTGTGGCACCGGGGCATGCCGAGCCGACGACGATCGGCGCGGAGCGCGCCGGGAATCCCTTTCTGCGCGTCATGACCGGCGCCGCGCCGGAGGGGACGGCGCGCTGCCGCTACTCCCTGCGGGCGGCGCGCCTGATCGTCTGGGCCGCCGACTACGACGGCGGCCACAAGGCGTGGGTCCGGTTCGATGACGGAGCCGAGGCCACCGTCCCCGGATCGCGGGTCGAGAGGACGGGGTAGGATCGCCTCCGCGATCACGCGACGCCGATGACGCCGACCGAACCTGCCGTGCACCCACCGCTCCGGACGCCTCTCCTCGAGGTCGAAGGGGTCTTCGTCAAGCCGGAGTACCAGAACCCGAGCGGCAGCGTGAAGGATCGCGCCGCGCGGCACGTGCTCGAGGACGGCCTGCAGACCGGCCGCCTGCGACCGGGCGACGAGGTGATCGAGCCGACCTCCGGGAACGCCGGCATCGCGCTGGCGTACTGGGCGGCGCGCTTCGGACTCTCCGCGGTGGTCTTCATGCCGGAGAACATGACCGAGGAGCGCAAGACGATCATCCGCGGGCACGGGGCGCGGCTGGTGCTGACGCCGGAGGGGCGCGGCGTGGTCGGGGCGATCGAGGACGCCCAGGCGTACGCGGTGGCGGGCGGCGGACGCCGCGTGCTCTTCGATCAGTTCGAGGACGAGGCCGGCGTCGAGGGTCAGGCGCTTCTCGGCCGCGAGGCGTGGCAGCAGGCGCGCGAGCGGGGGATCGACGGCTTCGATGTCGTGGTCGCCGGCATCGGCACCGGCGGGACGCTCTGCGGCGCCGGCGGCTACCTGAAGAAGATGCGACCCGCCACCCGCCTGATCGCCGTCGAGCCGGACGCCAGCCCGTATGTCTGCACGATTCTCTTCCCCGCCTGCGCGCATCCGCCGTCGGGGCCGCCGCTGCTCTCCGGGCCTGCCGCCGTCTGTCACCTGCAGGAGGGGATCGGCGACGGCCTGGTGCCGGGGATCGTGGCGCGGCACCGGGCCCTGGTCGACGACGCGGTGCTGGTGAGCGACTCCGAGGCGCTCGAGGCGACGGTGCGGCTCAACCGCAACGGCCACCCGGTCGGTCCCTCGAGCGGCACCAACCTCACCGTGGCCCGTCGCCTCGCCGGCGAAGGGCTTCGGGTCCTGACTTTTTTCTGCGATCGGATCGATCGCTACCGCAGCCTGCCGGAGTTCCGCACCCTCTAGGAGCCTGTCCGCGCCGGGTGCCGTTTTGTCCCCGGGCGCCCCGGCGCGCCGGGTTGGCGCGCCCCGGACCGGCGCGGGCAGCCCAACCTTTCCGGTCCGGCACCTGTCATACCTGCCTGAATCGGCTCGACTTGCGGCCCTGAGGCCATGGAACGGCAAACCTGGCAGGGAAGTCGCAAAGTACGGCCGAGTCTCTGGAGGTGCACCGATGACGACCACGGTGGGACGCAATCGGAACCGGAACGTCTTTTCTCTGATGACGGCGGCGCTCTTCGGCGCCGCGCTTCTCTGCGGCGCCGCATCCACGGCGAGCGCGAAGGAGCATGACCATCACGGCAAGCAGGGTCAGGGTCATCAGGGCCAGGGGCGCCAGGTCCGTGAGGGTTACTACCGCGTGCCCCAGGTGATTGCCGTCGAGCATCGCGGCGACTATCGGCCCTACTTCACCGGCCGGTCGTACTACGCGCCGCACCACCACTATCACGCGGCCTATCGCTTCCCGGTCTGGGTGAACGGGGCGGTGGCCTACCGGCCGTACTCCTACTGCGACGACCGCCTGTTCGTGAACAGCGCCGTCGTCCTGCCGCAACTGGCGATCGGGTTCTCCTTCGGCCACCCCGGCGCCCAGATCAGCGGCTACTACGGGGCGCCGGCTCCTCCGGTCTACTACGTCTACGAGGAGCCCCGGCGGCATCACTGCGATCGCGACGGCGATCGGTACGACGACTGAATCGAGGAACTCGGCCGGCCCTTGAAAGGGCCTGCTGGAGGGAGGCCCGGCGGCGAAAGCCGCCGGGTTTTTTTTGCGCCCGGCTCGGCGGCTACCGGGCGCCGGGGCGCTTCACGATGCGGCCGCCGCTCATCACGAAGGTGGCCTGTTCGAGCACGCCGAGATCGGCGGTCGGATCGCCGGGGACGGCGACCAGGTCGGCCAGTTTCCCCGCTTCGATCGTCCCCAGTCGATCGTCCCAGCGCAGGCACTCGGCGGCGACGCGGGTCCCGGCCTGGAGCGCCTGCATCGGCGTCATGCCGGCACGGACGAGGGAGCGGAACTCGCCGAAGTTGATGTGCGGGTCGTAACCCCCGAAGTCCGATCCGACGGCGACCTTCACGCCCGCCTTGATCGCCATCCGGACGCGGCGATAGAAGTCGTCGTGATACTTCCTGCTCAACTCCACCATCTTCTGCATCTCGGGCGTCTCGGTGCCGTGCTCGATGTAGTAGTCGCCGACGTAGATGGTGGGGACCAGGAAGATCCCCTTCTCCGCCATCATCCGCGCCGCCTCCTCGTCGATGAAGGTGCCGTGCTCGATGCTGCGCACCCCGGCGCGCACCGCCATCTTGATCGCCTCGGTGGCGTGCGCGTGCGCCATGACCGGCACGTTGCGCCGGCGCGCTTCGTCGACCGCCGCCTCGAGCTCCTCCTTGCTGAAGTGCACGTCGGCCGGATTGTCGCCGACCGTCATGAACGCGCCGCTGACCAGGAGCTTGATCCAGTCGCTGCCGTACTTGATCTCCTCGCGCACCGCCTTGCGCATCGCGTCGGCGCCGTCGACCACGAGGCCGTCGGAAATGAGGTGCTGCTCGGGCGACATGAAGTTGATGTCGCCGCCGCCGCCGGTGACCGAAATGTAGTGCGCCGCGCCGGCGATGCGCGGCCCGACGAACATCCCCTCGGCGAGCGCCCGCTTGAGATCCATCGCGGCGTAGAAGACGTCGGCGTCGCCGGCGATGCGCAGCGTCGTCCAACCGGCGACGAGGTTGACCTGCGCCGCCTTCAGGGCGCGGAGCGCCTTGTAGGCGGACGACGAGCGCAGGTGCGCCACCTGGTAGTCGTCCGAGTCGATGAGCGGGTGCGAGTGCAGATCGATGAAGCCGGGGAGGAGGGTCGCGTCGCCGAGATCGATCACCTCGGCTCCCGCCGGGATGACCTCGCGCCCGCCGACCTTCGTGATCCGGTCGCCCTCGATGATGACCGCGACCGGGCCGCGGCGCGGCGCCGCGCTCCTGCCGTCGATGAGGGCGCCGCACAGGAGGGCGCGGGGCGCCTTCGGCGGGGTAGTCTCCGGCGCGAAGCCGCCGGAGAGGGCGTCGGTCGCGACCTGCGACGCGGAGACCTTCGCCTCGCCGGTGGCGGCGCGGACCCGGTCCAGGGCGGCCAGCGCCACGAGTCCCAGGACGACGAGCACGGCGAACCGGCGCACCCCGCGGGAACCCGGGCCCTTTCGCGTCACCACCGTTCCGCTCATCGTCTCCCCCCGCGCCGGTGTCGGCGGCCTGGCATGCGGCCGGCAGGATAGCGCGCCGCGCCGCGGCGCCTCAAGCCGACTTTTTACCGTCTTTTTACAGGCGGTCGCCGCCGGCGCTTCGTACGATCCGTCGCGCCGGAACCCGGAAGGAGAGCCGATGATGAGCCCCGCTGTGTCCGCCCGGACGATCTCGGCCGCTGCGATCGTCGCACTCGCCGTCCTCGTCGCCGCGCCGGTCGGCGCGCAGCCGCAACCCGACGTGCGCAAGGACGCCGTCGTGCTCCGGCTCCCCGGCATGGAGAAGGTCGTCGTGCGTCCGAACCTGGTCTTCAAGACGGCGGGGGAGCGGCGCCTGGCGTTCGACCTCTACCTGCCGCCGGGTGCGCCGGCGAAGGGGGCGCGCCTGCCGCTCGTCGTCTTCGCCAACGGGGTGGGGGACTTCGGTGAGGTGCCGCTCAAGGATTGGGGGGTCTACGTCTCCTGGTCCCGCCTCGTCGCCGCCAGCGGCATGGCGGCGGTGGTCTACAACGCGCGTCCCGAGGCAGCCGTCGAGGATCTCCGCGACCTCATGCCGCACCTGCGGGCGCAGGCGGCCGATCTGAAGATCGATCCCGACGACGTCTGCCTGTGGGCGTCGTCGGCGAACGTGCACGTCGTCCTGCCGTTCGCTCTCGACCCGGCGAACGGTTTCATCAAGGCGGCGGTCTTCTACTACGGGCAGCTGGATCCGGCGGTATTCCGCGCCGACCTGCCGATCTTCATCGCCCGCGCCGGCCTCGATCTCGGCTGGATGAACAACAGCATCGACGCCTGGAGCGCGAAAGCGCTGGCGCAGAACGCACCCGTGACGGTCGCCAACCTGCCGAATGGCCGGCACGCCTTCGACGCGTTCGACGACAACGACGCCTCGCGGGCGGTCGTCCGCCAGACCCTCGCTTTCATGAAGGAGTCGCTGAGCCCCGGTTATCAGCAGGCTCTCACCGAGCGCGCCGGCCCGGTGAACGCGCTGGCCCTGCGTCTGCGGAAGGAGTGGCCGGCCGCCGCCGAAGCCGCCGCCGCGTGGGTGAAGGACGACCCGCGCAGCGGCTGGGCGAAGCAGGTCTACGGCGACGCGCTCTACAACCTGAAGCGTTTCACCGAGGCCGGCGCCACTTACGCCCAGGCCGGCGACATGGGCACCGTGCCGTCGATCACCTGGTACAACGCGGCGTGCGCGTACGCCCTCGCCGGCGATCGCGACCGCGCGATCGATCTCCTGACCCGCGCCGTCGGCACCGGCTACATCCCGCGCGATCAGGCGCGCGCCGACCCCGATTTCGCCGGGCTCAAGGACGATCCGCGATTCGCCGCGCTGCTCGCGCCTTCCGCGCCGTAACCCGAGCGGGCCGGACCCGGACCGGTGCTACGATGCGCGCATGCGCCGGCTCAGGTGGGGCATCGGGGCGGTCATCGCGGCGGGAGCGATGCTGGATCTCGCTCCCGGTCCCGGTGTCGCGCGGCTCGAGGCCGGGACCTCTCCGGTCGTGGGCGCGCCCCGGGGCGCAGCAGAGGCCGCCCCGGAGACGGGAACGATCGCCTGGCTGCAGGATCGCGACGCGGCCGCCGCGGCGGCGCGCCGCGACGGCAAGCCCCTCCTCATCGACTTCTGGGCGACCTGGTGCGGCCCCTGCCGCGAGATGGAGGCGCATCTCTGGACGCGCCCGGATGTCGTCGCGCTGAGCGAGCGGTTCGTCTGCCTGCGGGTCGACATCGACCGCGATCCGATCACGGCGCATCGCTACCGGAGCGAGGCGGTGCCGACAATCGTGCTCGCCGATCCCTGGGGCGCGGAGATCGCGCGACGGGAAGGGTTCAGCACGGCCGACCGCTATCTCGAACTGTTGCGGGCGATCCCGGTCGACTACCGCGAGGTGGCGCCGTGGCAGGAACGCCTTGCCGAGAACCCGCGTGACCTCGAGGCGGCGCGCCAGGCGGGGCTCGCCTATCACCGGCTGGCCCTGTTCGACACCAGCAACGACTTCCTCGACAAGGTGATCGCGGCGAAGGTAACGCGCGCCACGCCGGATCGGTTCGCCGAGGCGCTGACCGTCGAGGGCTGGAATCACCTCAAGCAGAGGCGGTTCGATCGCGCGCGCCGGATGTTCGAGCGCTGTCTCAAGGAAGTCCCCGAGCACCCCGCCCTCGACGTGACGCTCTACGGCCTGTTCGCGGTGCATGTTGCCGAGGGGAAGGCCGACGATGCCCGGCCGCTGCTCGCGCGTCTCGAGGCCTGCTGCGCGGCGTCGGCCCTGACCGCACGCGCGCGCAAGGACCTCGGCTCTCCCCTGGCACAGGCGCACTGACTCCGCACGGAGTCGGGGTCAGCGGGACGCCGGCGACGAACCGTCGTCCGCGTCGATCCAGCGATAGGCCTGCAGGAGGCGGAGGACGCGCGGATCGGTGGCGTTGAGCGGCGGCAGCCACTCGCCGAGAAAGGTGCGGTTCCACCAGAGCCCCTCGGGATTCCCCGGCGGCGCGAACTCGTAGCGATAGTAGGCGGAGCGGATGTATCGCGGCGGCGCGTCGGGGAACGGGTTCGTCGACAGGAGCGACAGCGCCCCCGGGTCGTTGTGCAGGAGCTTCCAGATCAGGTGCACCGTCCAGGGGTAGCGGTCGGCGCGCGACATCGCGGCGAACCAGATCTGCCAGTCGAGGCGCGGCTGGAACGGCGCGATGATGCAGGGGCGGCGCGTCGGCGTGCCCGGCTTGCACCAGAAGTCGTACTCCTTCCATTGCGTGGCGTCGGTGGGCGGGTCGTCGCGCGTTCCCTCGAAGACGATTTCGTGGCGCTCCTTGCCGACGCTGCCGAAGGCGCCGTAGGTGTTGACCAGGTGCAGGCGGTCGAACGAGGTGTTCATGATCTGCCGCGCCGAGAGCATGTTCAGCACCGGGTCGATGCTGAGCACCGCGACGACGAGCGCGTAGCACGCCGCCGCGACCTCGCCGGCGCGACGCGGCACGAGGCGCGCCGGGGACCACGCCGCGGGAGCGGCCAGGTCCGCCCGGTCGGGCGCTTCCGCCGCGGGGGCGCCCGCCGGTTCCGTGGAAGGCGCCGCCGCGTGCAGGGCCGCCGCGCGATCGGCGCGCCGCGTGATCCAGCCCGGCAGGAGGCGGCGCAGCAGGCCGTCGTCGAGAGTCGCCAGCGCCGGCACGATCGTCAGGTAGTTCAGGAACGACAGGTTCCCGCTGCTGATCAGGATCAACTGGAAGATCACCATCAGGCAGCCCGCGATCCGCCGCGCGACGCGCGGGCCGAACGCGAACCAGGGCGACCCCAGCTCGACCAGGTGATTGAACAGCGCGCCCCCCTTGTGGAACCACATCGGCATGAAATGGTAGAAGCGGCTCAGAGGGTTCGGGATCGGCTGGGTCTCGTAGTGATGCGCCAGGCAGGTCAGGTCGCGCCAGCACTGGTCGCCGCGGATCTTGATGAGCCCCGCGCCGAGCATGATCCGGAAGGCCAGCCAGCGGAACAGGAGGATGGCGACATAGGGCGGCGGCCGCCGCGGGAAAGGACGCCCGTCGAGGAGTGGACACAGGAACACCGCCAGCGCTCCGGTCTCGAGCAGCTGGATCTCCCATCCGTAGCCGTACCAGTCCTGCCCGATCGAGACGAACGAGAAATAGAGCGCCCAGAGCGCCGCCATCACGAGCGCGTTGGCATAGCCGCACAGGACGACGAGCGAGAGTCCCGCGCCGATCCAGGCGATCGCGAGCAAGGTCGTGTCGGACGCGTCGATCCAGAAGAGGCTCGGCAGTTGCGCGAAGCCGGCGGCGGGGGAGCCGAGTTGCGCCGCGACGCGATGGAGATACGGCTGGACCGGCAGGAGACCGTCGTGACCGACGAGCGGCACGATTTGGAGCGCCGCCGACAGGAAGGCGAACAGGTAGACGAACCCGAGGAGCCGCAGGATGACGAAGCGGGTGAGCCAGTAAGACGACCGGGCGGCCGGCACGCTCGGATGATACCAGCGGGCGAAACCGAGGCCCTCGGGCGGCGCGACCGACGAGCGGCAGGGTCCACCGCGGCGTTGTCGGTGCACCGCGCCCGAGCCGCCCGGATGTGGTAGATTCCGGACTACTCCGCGTCCATCGTTCACCTCGGGGTCCGCCAGGAGGTGCCGCATGAGTTCCCGTCGAGTGACCAGGGGCCTGGTCCCCGCTGTCGTGGTTGCGTTGCTCTCCGCGGTGGGTCCGGTTCTGGCGGCTCCGTCGCCGACTCCCGACTGGACCCGACCGGGTGGCAGGGACTTCGCCCAACTGGGCTTCTCGGTGGCCGGCGCGGGGGATGTCGATGGGGATGGTTACGCCGACATCCTCCTCGGCGCCCCGTTCCAGGACAGCAACGTGGGAGGAAACGGCGCCGTCTATCTCTTCCGCGGCGGTCCGGCCGGCCCGGAGGCGACCCCGTCCTGGTCCTACCTCGGAACCGGCGCCATCAGGCAGGTCGGATTCGCCGTGGCCGCCGCCGGTGACCTCAACGGCGATGGATACGACGACGTCGCGGTGAGCGCGCCGGGAAACGGCGGCACGGCCTACGTCCTGGTCTTCCAGGGGGGCCCGACAGGTCTTCCCGCCGCACCGTCGGCGATTCTCCAGGGGTACGGGCTCGAGTCAGAGTACGGCGATTCCGTGGCCGGCGCCGGTGACGTCAACGGCGACGGCTACGACGACCTGCTGGTGGGAGCGCCGGGCTACCGAGGCTACGGCACCTACGGACCGGTTCGCGGCCGGGTGTTCGTCTACCTCGGCAGCTCCTACGGGATCTCCTACAGTCCGGCGACCGAGCTGGATCCGGGACAAAACAACAGCAGGTTCGGCTTCGCCGTCGCCGGCGTCGGCGATCTGGATGCGGACGGATTCGACGACATCCTGGTGGGCGATACCGCGTTCGATCTCGGGAGCGATCCTGGGGACGACCGCGGCAAGGTCTCCCTCTACCGTGGCTCGGCGTCCGGACTCGTCCCCGTCCCCGCCTGGTCCGCCCTCGGGGCGCATCCGCACGCGAAATTCGGCCGCAGCATCGCGCGCGGCGGCGACATCAACGGCGACGGGTTTCCCGACGTCGTGGTGGGGTCTCCCTGGTGGGATCCCTCCTTCAACCCGAGCACGGATTCACGCACTTACGGCCGGGTGGACGTCTTCTACGGGTCGGCGACCGGGCTGGGTGCCGCGCCCGGCTGGTCGTCGTACGGCGTATCGAGCGGAGACGGACTCGGCTACTACGTTTCCGGAGGATCCGACTTCAACGGCGACGGCTACGCCGACATCGTGGCGGGAGCGCACGGCGTCAGTCATCCCGAGTACCAGGAGGGAGAGGCGTTCCTGTACTACGGGGGGGCCTCGGGGCCGGGCGTCATCCCGACCTGGACGGCGGAGAGCAACAGGCCCAGCGGCGAATTCGGGTTCCCGATCGCGTTCGCGGGAGACACCAACGGCGATTCGCTGGCGGACCTCCTCCTCGGGTGCGATCAGTACAACAACGGGTTCTCCCACGAGGGCACGGGCTTTCTGTACTTCGGCCGGCCCACCTCGAACCTGGCCCCGCACGCCGCGATCGCTCCGGTCGCCCCCCAGGAATGCAGTGGTCCGGGCAGCGGGCTGGTGGCCCTCGACGGCAGCGGCTCGACCGACCTGAACTCCACCCCCGGCAGCAACGACGACATCGTGGGGTTCGACTGGTACGAAGCGTACGGAACGCCCGCGGCGCGTCTCCTCGGAAGCGGAGAGATCATCCAGGCGATCCTGGCGCTCGGGTCGCACCAGGTCACGCTCGTCGTGACCGACGCCGCGGGTCAGCAGGCTACGGCCGCGAGCGCGGTCGTCGTGGTCGACACGGCGCCGCCGGCGCTCGCGGTTGGCGTCGCTCCGACGAGCCTCTGGCCGCCGAACCACCGGATGGTCGAGGTGCAGGCGCAGGTCGTCGTGGCCGATGTCTGCGGTGCGGCGACCTTCGAGCTCGTGTCGGTCGTGAGCAACGAGCCGGACGACGCCCCGGGGGAGGGGGACGGCCGGACGCTGGGCGACGTTGCCGGAGCGGGGGAGGTCCCGGGGGACACGACGTTCCTGATCCGCGCCGAGCGCAGCGCGACCGGCGCCGGACGGATCTACACGGCGACCTACAGGGCGACCGACGCTTCGGGGAACACCCGCACGGCGGCGGCGACGGTCGTCGTTCCGCTGACCCGCAACGGCGTCTCGGAGCCGCTCATCCAGACCGCCGAAGAGGGCCCCGCCGGCACGCTCCTCGCGTGGGCGCCGGTTCCGGAGGCGACCGTCTACGACGTCGTGCGCGGCGATCTGGACGCGCTCGCCGACGCGGGCGATCGGATCGACCTGGGGTCTCCAATCTGCCTGGCCTCCGGGATCACCGAGGTGTCGAGCGCCGGGCACGAAGACTCCGCGCTTCCGGCCCTGGGAAAGGGGTTCTTCTATCTGGTGCAGTACCACGGGCCCAAGCCGGTCTCGTTCGGGACCGACAGCGCGGCGAAACCGCGCCTGCCGAGCGCCGGCGGATGCCCGTGACCGGCGCCAGTCGGGGCGCGTCTAGCCGGCCGCGGCTTTCTTCCTGAGGCTCTCGAGGTAGGTCTTCGGGCGCTGCGACTCGGGCAGGGTTTCGCCGTAGCGGACCGCCTCCTCGAGCGTGGCGCGCGCCGCGGCGGCGTCACCCCGCTTCGCGAGCGTGTCGGCGCGCGCCTCGAAAATGCGCAGCTTGCGCGCGCCGTAGGCCAGGTCGAGCGCCTTCCGGCTCGCGGCGAGCGCGTCGTCGTAACGCCCCAGCTCGCGATAGAGGATCGTCAGGCGCGCCGGCGGGTTGTAGTCGTTCGGGAGGTCGCGCTCGGAAGCCTCGAGCGCCGGCACGGCGCGCTTCGGGTCGCCCAGCGCCAGGGCCGCCGCAACCCGATGGCCGTCGAGGGCGGCGCGCGCCTCGACCGAAGGCGCGGACGCGCCCTGCGTGTCGAGAAACGCCATCCAGCGTTCCGCCATGGCGCGCGCGCCGGCGGCGTCCGGGCGCGCGTCGTGCAGATCGACGAGAAGCCCGTAGGCGCTCGATCGATCGTCGGCGAGCACGCTCTCGAGACCCAGGCTCTCCTCGACCAGCGGCTCGAGCGTCGCGATGGCCGTCGCCCGCCAGGCGGCGTCCTTCGGACCTTCCATGGCGCAGGCGAGACCCGCGGCGGCGACTCCGGCGAACGCCGGGCCCCGCTCGAGCCCCGGGGCTTCCTGGCGCGCGAGCGACGCGCACGCCTCGTTCGCGCCGCTCCTGGTGAGCGCCCCGAGACGCGATCCGAGCGCGCGCCCGCGACCGGCCCAGCCGGGGGGGGCCTGACGGAGCGCCTCGGCGTAGGCCTCCGCGGCCTCGACGGTTTTCGACGCGGCCAGCAGCCGATCGGCGCGCGCGAGGGCGGCGTCGGCCGCGATCGCATCGGCAGGGGTCGTTGCGGCGCCCGCGGGGACCGCGCCGCCCGCCGCGGCGCGCACGGCGCGCTCGCCGTCGTCGAGGAGGCGCTCGAACTCCGACCGGGTCAGGCTCCCGGCCCAGCGCAGGGCGATGTCGCCGGTGGCGCCGTCCAGGACGTAGAAGGTCGGGTACCCCTCGATCGCCAGTCGCCCGACGAACTCCGCGTTCTTCGCGTCTTCACCGTTGATGGAGAGCCAGGCGAACCGCCCGGCGTGCTTCGCGAGCGCGGGGTCGTTGAGCACCGTCGCGCGCACGAAGCGGCAGGTGTGTCACCAGGGGGCCCAGGCTTCCACGAAGACCGGGACAGCGCGGGTCTTCGCATCGGCCAGGGCGCGGGGCGCGTCGTCGGCGATGAACGGCAATGCCTGGGCCGAGGTTGTTTCGACCGGCGGCGGCGCCGGCCTGCCGGAGCAGGCCGAGGCGATGAGCCCGAGGAAAAGCCCGGCGGTGATCGAGACGGCGCGCGGCATCCCCGGAGGCTACGCGGCCCGGGGCGCCGGGGTCAAGGGCGGCGCGGGGGCCGATGACAATCGCGTCGTCCCGGGTGTCGCGGACCGCGACACCGCCCGGGAGGGCCGCCGCCGGGAATTCGTCGCCGACCGAATCGTCATGGCACACCGGCGCGTGGCCGCCTACCTTCAAGGTCGGGAGGTGCACGATGACCGAACGTGCCGAACGGAAGCTGAAGATGAAGATGAAGCGGGCGTGGAAGAAGGCGGTCCGGATGCGCCAGCAGCACGCGCGCGCCGTGGCGAGGTACAAGAAGCTGCAGCGGCAGTACCGCGCGGCCTAGGCCCGACCCCATCCAACCGCGGGCCTTCGCGGCGGGCGCGAGCCGGTCATCGGCACAAGCACCCGTTCGCGGAGGCCCGCGCTTTGTCTTCCCGCCTTGCGCGCCGGCCGGCGCGCATCAATATTCATGCCCCGTGGACACCATGATTCGCTTCCGACGGACCGGGGTCCTCCTGGGGCTCGGGGTCCTGCTGCTCCTGGCGTCGCCGCTCCTGGCGCTGAACGTCCCGCAGTCGCGCGCCGAGTTCGTGAGCGCGGTGGCCTCGGGAGCCCGCGGCGTCCGGATGGAGAAGTTCACCCTCGATCGATCGTTCGACGAGGTGTACCGCACCCTCGAGACGCGCTGTGCTCCCTGTCTCGACGTGGAGGTGCGCCGCTCCGGCTTCGTGGGCGGGCAGATGGAGGTCTCCTCGTCCGACTACAACCCGACGCTCAAGCGGATCGGGAAGGATCGCGCCGAGTTCAGCCTGCAGGTGGTGCATCGTCCCCGGGGGATCGGCGAGGTGACCGGGCCCGGCGGTCTGTACGTCTTCGCGGCCGACCTGGCGCGCGCGGGGGGCGGCACCGAGGTGACCCTCTACCGGCCGTCGATCGGATACAAGGAGATCACGAAGTCCTTCACCGCCTGGGTCGACGGCCGCTCCACCGACTGCCCGAAGATGAAGTACTGAAGCCGCGCGGCGTCCGCCGCGCGCGTCCTACGCCAGAGTCCCGAGACGAAGCAGCCGCAGCATCGGCTGGCCGCTGGTGCGCGATCCGGCCAGGTCGACGCCGATCTCCACGATCCAGTCGTTGAAGCCGTCGGGGTCGACGAGCGTCTGCTGCACCACCCAGCGTGCGCCGTCCTCCGACGGCGTCACGCGGGTGTGGCGCAGGTTGCGGGCCTCGGGGTCGAGGCGCAGATCGCCGTGCTCGCGCTTGAAGTCGTCGCGTGCGGCGGCGAGCCGATCCGGGCTCCAGCCGGCGTCCCCGGCCGCCGCGTCCGGGGGTGCGGACGCCGCGATTGCCTCGAGCGCCGCGTTGTCGCGGCCGATCGACCAGGCGCGCAGAAACGCGAACAGACGCGCCCGGATCGCCGCGGTGAACGATTTCGCATCGCGGGTGATGTCGGGCGGTTCGTCGGGGGCGGCGCCCGGAGCCTCCGGGGAGGCGGCGCGCGCGCGGCCGCCGACCAGCAGGCCGGCATCGGCGCCACCCTCGAGCATCGCCTGCCAGGCATCGAGCAGGCTGGAATCGACGCCGCGCAGCAGGTCGCGCAGATAGAACTCCATCTCGACCACCAGCTCGGTCTTGGCGTCGTCGGGCACCGTCTGCGCCAGCGCCTTGTAGACGCCGTCGAGATGCCGGAGCAGCAGCCCTTCGGCCCGCTCCAGGTCGTACTCCTGCACGTAGTCGGCGAACGACCGGAATCCTACGAACATCTCGCGCGCGATCGACTTGGGGCGGATGTTCTCCTCGCCGACCCAGGGGTGGTGGTCGGCGAACG
>DATKFL010000323.1:0-8529 GCA_035511355.1 Dongiaceae bacterium | reverse complement strand
TGCAGACCTTCCTGGCCGACGACATCCTCTTCAAGACCGACCGGGCCAGCATGGCGACCTCCCTCGAAGCGCGCGTGCCCTACCTCGATCACGAGCTGGTCGAGTTCGCCTTCCGGGTGCCGCCCTCGATGAAGCTCCGGGCGTTCACCGGAAAGTGGATCCTGAGACGCGCCTTCAGGGGCAGGATTCCGCCGGCCATTCTGCGCCGCCGCAAGAGCGGCTTCTCGGTGCCGATCGCGGCGTGGCTCCGGGGCGATCTCCGGGAGATCGCGGGCGATCTCCTGCACCCGCGGCGGATCGCGGCGCAGGGTCTGTTCCGGCCGGATCGCGTCGACCAGCTCCGGCGCGAGCACGAGTCGGGCGCGGCCGACCACGGGCGCACGTTGTGGGCTCTCCTGATGTACCAGCTCTGGCATGATCGCTACGCCGGCGCTTCGGTCGGCTCGGAGGTCGCCGCGGCGCAGGCCGCCGGCGCAGTCGGAAGAGGAGGCGGTCGATGAACGACGATCGGATCCTGAACCTCCGCTTCTGGATCGGCATGGTCACGCGCCGACGCTGGTGGATTACCGGCTGCACGCTCGGCGTCACCGCCCTGGCCACGATCTTCAGCCTGATGCAGACGCCGAGCTACGAGGCGACCAGCCGGCTCTACCTGAACCGGCAGCAGATCAAGCCGATCGACTTTCCCGACCTCTACCAGAAAACCCAGTTCACCGGTCGCCCGAACGATCTCCTGATGACGCAGGTCGAGATTATCCTGAGCACGCCGGTCATCGAAGGGGCGGTGCGCGACCTCGAAGCGCAGGGGAAGCTCGACTTCACCACGCCCGACACCACCGGGTCCACCGGTCCGAAGTCCTGGATCCGCCGCCTTATCGGCCGATCGAACCCGACGCCGCTCACGCCGGACGAGCGCCGCGACCTGTACGTGGCGAAGCTGCAGGACAACATCAGCGTCACCTCGAGCGGCGGCAACGCCTTCCTCCTCATCACGGTGCCCGGCGGGAATCCGGTGCGCGTCGCGCGCCTCGCGAACGCCGTGGCGGAGTCGTACCTCCGGAACGATCGCGACCTGCACCGGAGCGGCGCGGAGAAGGCGATGAACTGGCTCGCCGGCAAGGTGCGCGAGCAGAAAGAGAAGCTGATGCAGGCCGAGGACAACCTGCGCGTGTTCGCCGGCCGACCGGCGCCGCGGCTCGAGGAGATGGGGACCCTCGCCGTGCAGGAAGTGAGCCGCCTGCAGTCGGCGCTGCTCGACGTGCGCCTGCGGCTCCTGAAGGCAGAGACCGAGGGGTACATCAGCCCGGCGGCCGGGGACGGCGCCGCGGCCGCGCCCGACGGGGTCGAAGCCGAAGTCGCGAACGCCATGAAGACCAAGGTGCGTCAGGACCTGGTGGAGGCGTCGATTCGCCTCAGCGAACTGCGCCAGAAGTACGGCGAAAAGCACCCCGACGTGCTCGACGCGGCGGACAAGGAGCGACAACTGCGCGAGCGCCTCGCACAGTTGTCGGGGTCGCCCGCGGCCACCGGGTCGGCCGCGGGTGAGGGCGCCGCTGCCGCGCCGACCGGCGGCGTCGGAGCGCTCCGCCAGCAGGAGAAGGCTCTCAGGGACGACCTCGATCGCCTGATGCGCGGCAGCGCGGGAAAAGGCGAGGCGGAGGTGACCTACGCCATCCTGAAGCGTGAGGCGGAGATCAACCGCTCGCTCTACAACGAGATGGTCGGCCGCCTGAACGAGATCACCATCTCCTCGGGGATCGACACACCGGTTGCCGAGCTGTTCGAGTCGGCGCGGCCACCGGCCGACCCGGTCTCGCCGGTGCACTCGCGCAACATCATGCTGGGGCTGGCGGGGGGCCTCCTGCTCGGTCTCGCGATGGCGTCGATCCGCGAGCACCTCGATCATTCCATCCGCGACGCGGGCCATGCCAACGACCTCCTGCGCGCGCCGGTGCTCGGCATGGTGCCGTTCCAGGACGCCAACGGACGGCTGGCGCCGGGCGCGAAGCGGCCGCTCGCGGTCTCCGCCCGCGCCGACTCGCCGGCGGCCGAGGCGTACCGCATCCTGCGCGCGCACATCGAGGGGGTGCTGACTCCCGAGGAGACGCGCGCCTTCCTCCTGACCAGCGCGATGCCCGAGGAGGGGAAGTCGACCACCGCCGCCAACCTTGCCGCCGCCTTCGCCGAGATGAAGCGCAAGGTGCTGCTCGTCGACGGCGACTTCCGGCGTCCCAGCCTCGCCCGCTACTTCGTTCTTCCTTCGGGAGTCTGCCTGTCGCACGTGCTGAGCGGCGCGAAGAAGACGGAAGACATGATCCAGAAGAGCGGCATCGACGGGCTCGACTATCTCGGATGCCAGCCGGGCAACGATCTCTCCGACAGCCCGCGGCTCACGGAGCAGTTCAGGGGTCTTCTCGACTGGGCGCGCTCGCGCTACGACCACATCGTCGTCGACACGCCGATCATCATGGTGACGCCGGGAGTGACCGACATGGCACGCGCCGGCGCGGCCATGATCCTGGTGCACCGCCCCGGACGCGTCCCGGTGCCGGTGCTCGAGCAGGTGCGCGAGCACGTCGCACTCTCGCGCCTGAAACTGGTCGGCGTGGTGCTCAACGCCGTGCGCGGCTCGTGGCTGACCAGCAACTACGCCATGCTGCCGTACTACGCCTCGTACTACCGCACGCCCGGTCCGAAGGCGGTGGCCGGAGGCGCAGGCCGCGGACGCCTCCCGCGCGCCGGAGCCTGACCGGTGAGTCTGCTCAGGGCCCTGGCCCCGGCCCATCCGCACGCGACCGCGCCGCCGATCGTCAGCATCGTGTTCGCGGGGCTCCTCGTGGTCGCGGCCGCCTGGGCGCTGGTCACGCTGCCGGCGTCGCTGGCCATCCCGATCGTGATCGGGGGGAGCGCCGCGATCACCGCGTGGATGGTCTTCCCCGATTCGCCGGCCTATGCGCTCCTGGTGCTGTCGCCCTACGTGATCTCGTTCAACGTCGGGCCCCTCAACGGCGTCTACGTCCAGGACCTGATCGTGGGGGCCCTCGCGATCGCGGTCGGGAGCGGCATCCTGGCGGGGGTGCAGCGCGAGACGCGTTTCCGGACACGGCTCGGGATGACGCTCATCGTCCTGTGGGCGCTCCTGGCCCTCTGGAACGCCTACACCTACCGGTTCGGCGTCGCCAACCGATGGCTCATGTCGGACGAGACGAAGAACGTCTGGTACACCTATCGGCAGATCTGGCGCACCATGCTGCCGTTCCCGATCGTGGCGCTGTACCTCCGCGATCCGCACCCGTCCGGCAAGGTGATCGATCTGCTCCTTCTGACCAGCGGGGCGCTCGCGGCATGGGCGGTCTTCAAGGCGCCCGAGACCCATTACGTGGCGGTCGGCCCGTTCGAGACCGGCAACCAACTGTCCGGCTATCTCGTGCCGATCGTCCCGTTCGCCGCCGCCCGGATCCTCCTGTCGGAGAGCCGGCGCAGCAAGCTGCTGGCGGCGGTCGCGATGCTCTGCATGGTCCGGGCGATGTGGCTCTCCGGTTCGCGCGGCGGCTTCATCGGCTGCGTCGCGTCGCTCCTGCCGCTCGCGCTGTTCGTGCCGCGCCGGCGGGTGGGTGCCGTCGCCGGGGTCGCGGCCATCGCGCTGGTCCTGGCGGTGAGCCAGGGGGGGCTCCTGCACAGCACGAAGCTGCAACGCTTTCTTTCGATCGGGAAGTTCGAGACCGACGAGACCTTCCGCTGGCGCGAGGAGCAGTGGGCGATCTTCATGAACAGCCTGCGGCAGCATCCGATCACCGGCACCGGCTCCGATGTCGACAAGACGCTCGTGGAACTCGACCGCGCGCAGACGCCGCACAACGCCTATCTCGGCCTCGCGATGCGCGCCGGCATTCCCGGAGCGGTCCTTGCCGTCCTGATGCTCGCCGTCGTGGCGTTGTCGTGCGTGCGCGGACTCCTCGCCCCGGGGACGGAGCCTGAGGCGATGGTCTTCTGGATGGGTCTGCTCGGCTCGGTCATCGGTCTCGCGGTGCACGGCCTGGGTGAGGCGACGATCATCCTCGCCTCGGTCCAGTACCTTCTCTGGACCCTGCTCGGATTCGCCGTGGTCGAGGCGACCGGCTCGTCGTGGGTGCGCGCCGGCGCGGAGATCCCGCGTGGCTGATCCGATGACCCGGGCCTGGGGTGTGGCGGGCGGCGCGCTCCGGTGGGCCGACCGCAAGGCACCCCCGCAGGCCGCGGCACTCCGCCGCATCCTCGTGTGCGCCACCGGGGGGCTCGGGAACGCCATCCTCCTGCAACCGCTCCTCCTGACGCTGCGGGCCGGCTGTCCCGGCGCGCGGATCGATCTCCTGGTCACCAGCGGCGCCGCGGCGGCGTTCCTCGAGATGGCCGGATGGGCCGATCGCGTCCTCCGGATGCCGGAGCACGAGTGGTACGGCGGTGCGGCCAACTTCCGCCGGTTCGGCGGCCCGCTCCGCCGGGAGCGCTACGACGCGGTCCTGCGCACGTTCCTGACGTCGCCGTGCGCCAAGCGCTCCAGTCTGGCCGCGGCGCTGTCGCGGGCGCCGATCCGCGTCGCGTTCGGGACGCGCCCGACGAACCCGTTCGAGACCCACCTTCTCGTCGAGGATCCCGCGCAGCCGGAGACCGAACGGCATCTGGCGCTTGCCCGCGCGCTCGGACTCGAACCGGCGTGGTCCTTCCGCCCGACGCCGGCGCCGGCGTCGGGGATCGCATGGTCCGACGCGTTCCTCAAGGAGCATGGCGTCGCCGACGGCCGCGCGCTCCTGGGACTCCATCCCGGAAGCGATCCGCGCTACACCGCCAAGCGCTGGCCGGCGGCGCGCTTCGGCGCGCTCGCGGCGCAGGCGTCGCGGCGCCTCGCGGCGCAACCGGTGATCTTCGGCGGGCCGGACGACAGGGAGGTGGTGCGGGGTGCCCTCGATGCCTCCGAGCGGACGGCGATCGCCGCGGCCGATCAGGACATCGCCGGGACCGCGGCGCTCATCGCGCGCTGCCGTGCGTTCGTCACCAACGACAGCGGACTGATGCACCTCGCGAGTCTCATGGGAGTCCCGACCCTGGCGCTCTTCGGACCCTCGGATCCCGTGAAGAACCGCACGGTCGGCCAGCAACCGCGCGTCGTCCGGCTCGGCCTCGCGTGCAGCCCCTGCTCGAAGACGCATGCGATGTCGGCGTGCGAGCATCACGACTGTCTCCGAACGCTCGAGACGGCACGTGTCTTCGAATCGCTCGCCACCCTCTGGCGGGAGACCGCGGGCGCGACGGCAGCCGCCGCCGCGGGGCGGTCATGAAGAAGGCCGCCTGGCAGGCGCTCTGTCATGCCGCCTACTGGAGCGGCGTGGGGCCGCTCCTGGCGCGGCTGCGCCGCACCCCGGGCACCTGGACGGTCCTGACCTACCATCGCATCGGACCGAACGACGCCCGGGGGCAGGGGCCGGACGTGGTCGGTGCCGATCGCTTCCGCGCGCAGGTGCGGTGGCTCCGCGACCGTTACGACGTCCTCCCGGTCGGGGAGGCCCTGGCGCGCCTCCAGAACGGCGCGCCGCCGGAGCGGCCGATCGCCAGCATCACGTTCGATGACGGCTATGCCGACAACGTTTCCGTGGCGCTGCCGATCCTGCGCGAGGAGCGCTGCCGCGCCAGCCTCTACCTCACGGTCGAGGCGGTCGAGGAAGGGCTGCCTCCCTGGACGCACCGGCTCGCCGCCGATCTGCACGCGCTGGCCTCCGGCCCCTGGCCGCGCGGCGAGCGCCGCGACGCGTTCCATCCGCTCCTCCGGGCATGGCTCGTCGAGCCGACCGCCGCCGCCGCACGCGCCGCGATCGGCAGCCTGGTCGCGAGCGCCAAGGATCTCGACGACGACGCGCGCACGCGGCTCTCACGCGACGCCGAACGGCTGTCCGGCGGCGCCGGTCGCGCGGCGGCGCCGATGATCGACGCTCCGGGCCTCCGGGCCTGGCGCGACGCCGGCATGGAGATCGGTTCGCACACCCTCAGGCACCGGGTCCTCGCGCGCCTGACGCGCGAGGAGCGCCGGCGCGACCTGGCCGAGTCGCGCCGGCTCCTCGAGTCGATGATCGGCGTTCCCGTCCTGCATCTCGCCTATCCGAACGGCGGGCCGGGGGACTGGGACGCCGCGACCCAGGAGGACGCGGCGTCGGCCGGGTACCGCTCCGCCGCCACCACCCTCGAGGGGGAGAACCGCGGGCGGTTCGATCGTCTCGCAATCCGGCGGTTCCCCGGGGCGGCCGACTCGATCCCGGTGTTCGCGATGCGGGTCTCGGGTCTGTTCACCGCGCTGCGCGCGCCGTTCAAGCGGGCCGGTGCCGTCGAGACTCCCGGCGCCGCGCCGCGACCCGCGACGTCGGCCGGCACGGGATCCTCGAAGACCGGAGCGCCCGCCAGCGGCGGCATGCGGATCGCCTTCATCGGCGGGCGCGGCGTCGGATCGGCGTACAGCGGCATCGAGCGGTACTACGAGGAAGTCGGGAGTCGCCTGGTGGATCGCGGGCATCGCGTGGTGGCCTACGCCCGCGTGCATTTCACCCCGGACGTGGCGTCGTTCCGCGGGGTCGAGGTGCGGCGCATCCCGACTCTCCGGATGAAGCACCTCGAGACCATGGTGCATTCGATCCTGGCGACCATCGACGTCTGCTTCCGGCGCGTCGACCTCGTCCAGTACCACGCCCTCGGGTCGTCGCCGCTCGCCTGGATCCCGCGGCTCGCGGGCAAGAAGACGATCGTCTCGGTGCGCGGGCTCGACTGGCAGCGCGCCAAGTGGGGCGCGCTGGCGCGCTGGTACCTCCGGTTCTGCGAGATCACCTCCGTGCGCTGCCCGAACGCCACCGCGGTCGTGTCGCGCACGCTGGCGCGGCATTTCGCCGAGGTGCACGGCGTGGCGGTGCGCTACATCCCGAACGGCGTGGAGCGGCCGCCGCTGCGGCCGCCGGCGGCGATCAAGGCGTTCGGTCTCGGCGAGCGCGACTACTTCCTCTACGCCGGGCGCCTGTCGCCGGAGAAGGGGCTCGAATGCCTGATCGAGGCGCATCAGCGCGCCGCCACCGGCGTGCGCCTGGTGATCGCCGGCGGCACCTCCTACTCCGACCGCTACATCGGCAAGCTGCGGGCGCTCGCCGGACCCGAGGTGGTGTTCACCGGCTTCCAGACCGGGGAGACGCTCGAGGAGCTGTATGGGAACGCGCTGGCCTTCGTCCTGCCGTCGCACATGGAGGGCCTGTCGGTCGCGCTTCTCGAGGCGCTGTCGTACGGCCTGCCGGCGATCACGAGCGACATTCCCGAGAACCGCGAGCTGGTCGACGCCTGCGGCGGGCATGTCTTCCCGATCGACGACGTCAATACGCTGGCGGGTCTCCTCCGCCGGGTCGCGACCGACCGCGAGGGCGCCCGGCGTCTCGGGGAACAGTGCCGGGAGCGGGTGCGGGCGCAGTTCGGCTGGGACTGGGTGGCGGAGGCCACTGAGCGCTTCTATCTTGAAGTTCTGGACCGGTCCGACCGGCAGCCGGCGGCGCCTCCCGAGGAGGCCGCCGCGGCGTCGCGGCCGGCGGAAGGGGATGTGCGGCGCTCATGAGCGGCAGGACGATCGCCCTGTTCGGGCTGGGGTACGTCGGGACGGTCTCGGGCGCCTGCTTCGCCGCCCGCGGCCAGACGGTCATCGGGGTCGACCTCGATCGCGGCAAGGTCGACGCCATCAACGCCGGCCGCTCGCCGGTCATCGAGCAGGATCTCGATGCGCTGGTGCGCCAGGGGATCGAATCGGGGCGCCTGCGCGCCACGACCGACGGCGCCGCCGCGGTGCGCGCCGCCGACCTCAGCATGGTCTGCGTCGGCACCCCGAGCCGCGCGAACGGCGGGCTCGACACCGGGCACGTCGAGAAGGTCGCGCACGAGATCGGCGCCGCGCTCCGCGGCGGCTCGACCTACCACCTCGTCGTCTTCCGGAGCACGATGCTGCCGGGCACCGTGGAAGGCCGGCTCGTGCCGATCCTCGCGGAGGCGTCGGGACGCCGGCCGGGGAGCGACTTCGGCGTCGCCGTCAACCCGGAGTTCCTGCGCGAGGGAACCTCGGTACGCGACTTCCACGAGCCACCGCGCACCGTGATCGGCGCGATCGACGAGCGTTCCGGCGACCTGTTGCAGCCGTTGTACGAGGATCTGCCCGCTCCGATGGTGCGCACGACGATCCGCACCGCCGAGATGGTGAAGTACGCCGACAACTGCTTCCATGCCCTGAAGGTCACGTTCGGCAACGAGATCGGGAATCTCTGCAAGCGCGAGGGGATCGACAGCCACGCGCTGATGGAGATCTTCTGCCTCGATCGCAAGCTGAACCTGTCGCCGGCCTACCTCAAGGGGGGGTATGCCTTCGGCGGTTCGTGCCTTCCCAAGGATCTGCGCGCCATCGTGCAGCACGCGCGCGAGCGCGACCTCGACGTGCCGCTCCTCGAGTCGATTCTGGAGAGCAACGAGCGGCAGAAGAAGATCGGC